>CAZEDA010000557.1:0-2664 GCA_964510915.1 uncultured Rhodocyclaceae bacterium
CCGAGGCGATGACGGTGCCGTCGAAGTTGACGAACATGCCTTCGCCCATGGAATCAAAGGTCCCGTCGGACCCGCACATGCACACGCTCGCGGTCACCATGAGATTGCAGAAGGCGTTCGACTGGTTGGTGAACTTCCAGCTCGTCCGGATCGGGGCCGTATAGCCTGCGGTGCGGATCATGATCTCCGCGCCCTTGTAGGCCGCCTCGCGCGCCATTTCCGGGAACATGCCGTCGTGGCAGATGATGAGGGAGATGAGCGCGCCCTTCGGGCCCACGCACACCGGGATGCCGAGATCGCCGGGCTCCCAGGGTTCCACCGGCACCCAGGGATGCAGCTTGCGGTAGTAGAGCTGCAGCGCGCCCTTGTCGTCGATGATGATGCCGCTGTTGAACGGATTGCCGTGCGGGTTGTACTCCATGATGGAGAAGCAGCCCCACACCTTGTTGTCGATGCACGCCTGCTTGAACGCCGCCACCTCGGGACCATCGAGCCGGCACATGATCGCCGGGTTGGTGTCCATCGACAGGCCGTGGAGGGCGTACTCGGGGAACACCACCAGATCCAGGGTCGGCATGTTGCGCCGGGCCTTGGCGACCATTTCGCAGATGCGGCGTGTCTGGGCTGCGAGGTGCTCCGGGGTCACCACCACCGGCAGCTGCAGCTGCACCATGCCCATCACCACCCCGGCAGGGGACTTGTTGAGACCGCCCAGTCCGTTCATCGTTGTTCTCCTCGCTGATCCGAATCGTCTTTACCTGCCGTCGACCGCAGTCGCGGTCACGGCACCGTTCATCTGGTCACACTCAGTTCACCCGGTGCCCCCGACAGCGTCCGCTTCGGCGAGCAGGTCACGACCATGATCGCCAGCGTGAGGACGTAGGGGGTGGCGTTGAACAGGTAGTAGCCGCTCGTGATGCCCACCGACTGCAGCGCGGGCCCCAGCGCCGCTGCGCCGCCGAACAGCAGCGCCGCCCAGAAGCAGGCGAGCGGTCGCCAGCGGGCGAAGATGACCAGGGCGACTGCCATGAGTCCCTGACCGCTCGACAGGCCTTCGTTCCAGCTGCCGGGGTAGTAGAGCGACAGAAACGCGCCGCCGATGCCTGCGAGGAAGCTTCCTCCCGCGGTGGCCGCGAGCCGGATGCCGGACACGCTGTAGCCCATTGCCTTGGCGGCATCGGCGCTGTCGCCCGCCATGCGGACGACCATGCCCCAGCGCGTATTCCGGAAGGCCCAGTGCAGCAGCAGCGCGAGCGCCAGGCCGAGCACGAACAGCACGTTGATCTGCAGCGCCGCCTGGATCTGCGGGGAGTCGGACCAGCCCCCCAGCGGGATCGCCGGCAAGGTGGGCGCCTTGGGCTGTACGTAGGGCTTGCCGAGGAAGAAGGCCACGCCGGTGCCGAAGAGCATGAGCCCGATGCCGACCGCGATGTCGTTGACGCGCGGCAGATTGCAGACGAGGGCATGGAGCACGCCGAGAAGCAGACCGGCGAAACCGGCGGCGAGCACGCCGAGCCACGGGTTGCCGGTCGTGTACGAAATCGCGTAGCCGCTCATGGCGCCCATGACCAGCACGCCTTCTAGGCCGAGATTGATGCGCCCGCTTTTCTCGGTCAGGCATTCGCCGAGACTCACGAACAGGAACGGCGTGCTCACGCGAAGCGCGCCGCCGAGCACGGCGATGGGGACACCCCACCAGCCTAGGCCGCTGTCCATGGCGATCTCCGGGGGAAGAGGGTGAGGGTCATTTCTGCGGCCCGCTCTGGAAGATGCGGAAGCGCCCGTACAGTGTTTCGGACGCGAGGATCGTCATGAAGGCGATCCCCTGCAGCACGAGCACCGTGGCATCCGGCAGGTCGAGCCGCCGCTGCAGCATGCCGCCGCTCGCGTTGATGCCGCCAAGCAGGATCGCAACGGGAATGATGGCGAGCGGGTTGTGGCGCGCGATGAACGCGACGAGGATGCCCGCGTAGCCGTAGCCCGCGATCAGGGAGGCGTTCGCGGCACCGTGTACGGCCGCGACTTCCGCCATGCCGGCCAGTCCGGCTGCGGCACCTCCCAGCACACAGCTGCCGATCAGCAGGACGCCCACGGGCAGGCCCACGAGACGAGCCGCACGCACGTTGCCGCCGACGATTCGCAGCGCGAATCCCGGCGTGGAGTAGCGCACCAGGACGAATGCGATCACGCAGAAGATCACGCCGTAGACGAGACCCCAGTGCACGTCGAGGCCGGGGAGCATGCCCACCATGTTGGCCTCGCCGATGGGCATGGTGGACGGCTTGTTGAGGCTGGCCGGATCGCGCAGCGGGCCTTCCACGAAATGATTGAAGAGCGCCAGCGCGATGTAGGTGAGCAGCAGGCTGCTGATCGTCTCGTTCACGCCGCGGAAGTGCCGGAGGGCGCCGCCGATCGCAATCCACGCTCCGCCGGCCACCATGGCGGCCAGCGCCATGAAGACCTGGACCACCGCGGGCGACGCGCCCGACAGACCCATCTGGTAGCCCGCGACAGCGGAGGCCAGACCGCCCAGCACGAGCGCGCCTTCCCCGCCGATGATGATGAGCCCGGCCTGCGCCGGCAGGGCGACACAAAGCGCTGTGAGGATGAGCGGCGCGGCACGCGCCAGCGTGTTCTGCCAGGCGAAGGACGTGCTGAAGCCGC
>CAZEDA010000558.1:0-2663 GCA_964510915.1 uncultured Rhodocyclaceae bacterium
CGAGAACCTCGAAACCAAGTACATCGGCGAGGAAGTGCATCCCGGCGAGACGGTGGAGGAAAAGATCTCCCTGTCCGAGCGCTTCGGGCTGTGGGTGTCGTTCTATCCGTTCGACCAGGATCACTACCTCGACATCGCGCGGCACTGGGCTGGCGTGCTCGGCGCGCCGCCGCAGGATGAGGAGGCTTTCCGCCTCGAAGCCCTGCAGTGGGCGCTGTCCCGCGGCTCGCGCAGCGGGCGCGTGGCGTGGCACTTCGCGCGTGACTTCGCGGGGCGCCAGTTGGCCGGCGCACGCAAGGCCTCCCGCGCCAAGCGGTGAGCGAAGGTCCCGCGCCGGTCCGCTGGATCGACGTCGCCGCCGCGGTCATCGAGCGCGAGGACGGCGAGTTCCTGCTGGCGCAGCGCCCGCCGGGCAAGGTCTATGAAGGGTGGTGGGAGTTCCCCGGCGGCAAGGTCGAGACCGGGGAGCCTGTCGCCGAAGCCCTGTCCCGGGAGTTGCGCGAGGAACTCGGCATCGAAGTCCGCCGCGCCTATCCCTGGATCACCCGCACCTACGTCTATCCGCACGGCAACGTGCGCCTGCACTTCTACCGGGTCGTCGACTGGCAGGGCCAGCCGCAATCGCGGGAAGGGCAGGCCTTCGCATGGCAGCGCATGCCGGGGCTCACGGTGTCACCGGTTCTGCCGGCCAACGGTCCTATCCTCGGAGCGCTCGCGCTGCCGCTGCTCCTCGGCATCACGCCGGCCGAGATTCCTGACGAATCCGACTTCCTGAGCGCTCTGGACGAGGCTCTGAAAGACGGGCTCCGGTTCGTGCAGATCCGAGTCCCGGCGCTCTCAGCGGACCGGTGCCGGGCGTTCTCCGAAACCGTTTCGGCGCGGGTTCTTGCCGCGGGCGGCCGGGTTGTCGGCAATCGGGGGAACGCCTGGACTTCCGCGACGGATGGCATCCACCTCAGAGCTGCCGACCTGATGGCGCTCGACGCGCGTCCCGCCGGAGATCTGGTGGGGGCGTCCTGCCATGGCGTGGAGGAACTGGAGCAGGCCGAACGGCTAGGACTCGACTACGCCGTGCTGGGGCCCGTCCTGGCGACGGCATCCCATCCCGGACAGGCCGGCATCGGCTGGCAGCGCTTCACGGAGCTGGCGGCTGGGCGATCCCTGCCGGTGTACGCGATCGGGGGGCTGTCCGCGGAGGATCTTCCGCAAGCACGCGCTGCCGGTGCCCATGGCATCGCGGCCATTCGAAGCGTCTGGCCCGCCCGGGCCTGAGGACGGTTCGCGCTCAGCCTTCCTCGGGGTCGAGGCCGGGATCCTGCTCCTCGACGGGGATGCGATAGCTGTCGGTGGCCCACTGGCCGAGATCGATGAGGCGGCAGCGCTCCGAGCAGAAGGGCCGGAAGGGGTTGTCCGGCGAGTACACCGAACTGCCACCGCATTGCGGGCAACGCACGATGCGCGGCCGGGCGCCGGCGCCGGGTGGAGATTCCATGGAAAAGGATCGGTGCGCTAGAGGTTGCAGTACGTGACGTCGAAGTCGACGTCGTTCTCGTACGTGCGGCCGCGCTCGGGGCCCGAGGCGTGGGTGAAACGGATGTTGAGGGCGTACTTGTTGGCGCTGACTTCAGGCACGCAGGGATAGTCCGTCCCCAGCCGCACCCGCAGCATCTGGGCGACCTTGCCCCCCATCATCTGCTGGTAGGCCCCTTTGACGGCCATTGCCGGACTGGTCTTCCCGCTCTCCCGCAACAGCTTGAGGACGATGCGCGTGCCTTCCTTCAGGCCGAAGAAGGGGGCGCTCCAGCGGGCGATGTCTGCCCGGCGAAGCTCCGGGTCCTGGTGCAGCCAGTAGTGGTACGAAGGCAGGTCGAACTCGCACACCCCGCCCGGGATGCCGGAACGCTGACGGATGCCCATCAGCCATTCGTTCTCGCGCAGTTCCTGGCCGGTCTTGCCGGAGGCGGCGAACAGGTTGGTGCTGGTGCTGTCGATCTCGCCCAGCACCTCGTTGAGAGCGGCGGCAGAAATGGCCGGGTTGGAGCGCAGCGCCTCGAGATGATGACGCTGACGTTCCAGCTCCTGCATGAGTTCGGATTTGAGGTCGGCCCTGCCCGACACTTCGAGTATCTCGAACAGGGTGACGATCGCGGCGTGGTGCGCGCGCGGCTCCACGGCCCCCACGAAGAAATCTAGCTTGCTGTGGAGGTCTTCGAGACGCAGCAGAGTCCTGACGCGTTCGTTGAGCGGGAACTCGTAGCTGATCACAGCGCGCCCAGGTCAAGAATTGCGCGAAGTATCGACCAAGTCACCCGCATAAGTAAACATGCTCCCGTCAAGTGGTGCGATCCTGCCGCGTTTGCGCGCAGTAGAACGCGTGCAATTCCGCCACCCGGGCTTCGAGATTCGTGCGTGAACCCTCGTTGTCGACAACGTCGTCGGCAGCGGCGAGACGGGCTTCGCGCGAGGCCTGAGCGGCGAGAATTCGCTCGACCTCCGCTCTGGTCAGGCCGCTGCGGGCCATGGTCCGGCGAATTTGTGTCTCCGGCTCGCAGTCGACCACGAGCACCCGTGCGACCCGCTTGCGGTAGCTGCCCGATTCCACCAGCAGCGGGACGACCAGCAGGACGTAAGGCGCGGTCGAGGCCTGCACCTGGCGATCGGAC
>CAZEDA010000559.1:0-2637 GCA_964510915.1 uncultured Rhodocyclaceae bacterium
GTCGGCGCCCTCGCGGCAGCCTCGCTGGTGCCTCTCGCGGCGCCGGCCCAGGAGAGGTATCCGCGCAAGAATGTGCGCATCGTCGTGCCCTTCACGCCGGGCGGATTCAACGATCAGCTCGCCCGGGTGCTGGCCCAGAAGCTCGGCGAGGCCTGGAGCGTCAGCGTGCTGGTCGACAATCGCCCGGGAGGCGGCACGATCATCGGCACGGACCTCGTGGCGAAGTCGGCGCCCGACGGACACACGCTGCTGATCACGGGCTTCGCGTTCGCGGCCAACGCGTCGCTGCACGCCAAGCTGCCCTACGATCCCCTCGCGGATTTCGTACCGGTGAGCCTCTGCGCGGCAACGCCCAATCTGCTCGTGGTGAACAACGACTTCCCGGTGAAGAGCGTCGCAGACCTCATCGCGCTGGCGAAGTCGAAGCCGGGGCAGTTCACGTTCGCCTCCGCCGGGCCAGGGTCGTCCACGCATCTGTCGATGGAGTGGTTCAAGCTTCGAACGGGAGTCGACATGGTGCACGTGCCCTACAAGGGGAGCGCCCCTTCGTTGGTGGACGTGATCGGCGGGCGCGTGCCGATGACCTTCGACAACACCCCCAACGTGATCGGGCATGTGCGCGCCGGAAAGCTTCGCGCCATCGCCGTGACTTCACCGCGCCGCTTCGCGCTGCTGCCGAACCTGCCTACCGTGGCGGAGACGGTGCCGGACTTCGAGGTGAGTTCCTGGTTCGGGCTGTCGGCGCCGGCACGCACGCCGGTCGCGGTCATCGAACGGATCGCCCAGGACGTGAATCGGATTCTCGGGCTCGCTGACGTGAGGGCGCTGTTCCGCGATCAGGGCGTGGAGAGCATCGGCGGCAGTCCGGAGCAGTTCGGCAATCACCTGCGCAGCCAGATCACGAAATGGGCTGCGATCGTGAAGGCCACCGGCATCAGTCTGCAGTGACGCTTCCCGACGGTCAGTCGACTTCCAGGCGCTTCACGTCGCCCAGCACGAAGATGTAGGACAGCGCGCCCACGAGTGCGACAGCCCCCACGTACGCCAGCGCGTAGTGGAAGGAACCGGTCTTCGCGACGATGAACCCGATGACCAGTGGCGTGACGATGCCCGCCAGGTTCGCCGCGAAGTTGAACACGCCGCCCGTGAGGCCCATCAGACGGCGCGGGGCGATGTCGGAGATGAGCGTCCACCCCAGGCCCGTCATGCCCTGCGCGAAGAACGCGAAGGACAGGATCGCGATCACCGCGCCGTCGGAGTTCACGTAGTTGGCGCCGATGATGGTCGATGCGCCGAGCAGCCCCGCGATGATCGGAAACTTGCGGGCGATGTTCGCGGAGCCCGTCCGCTTGAGCAGCATGTCCGACACGATGCCGCCGATCATCACGCCGGCAGCGGCAGCGAGAAACGGCATCACCGCAAAGAACCCGATCTTGATCCATCCCATCTGCCGCTCGGTCGCCAGGTAGGTGGGAAACCACGTGAGAAAGAACACCAGCGTGGAGTTGCCGCCGAACTGCCCCAGGCACGCCCCCCAGATCTGCCGGAACCGCAGCAGCGCGCCCACCCGCTCCCACGAAAATCCCGCGTCGGTTTCCGCGGAGACGCGGATGAGTCCGCCGCCTGCGGCGATGTGGTCGAGCTCCGCCTGATTGACGCCGGGATACTGATCGGGCTCGCGGTACTTGAACCACCACACGACGGCGAACACGACCCCCGCGACTCCCGTCACGATGAACAGCGAACGCCATCCGAAGCTGCCGAGCAGCCAGAACAGCAGCGGGCTGAAGCACGCCAGACCGAGATACTCGCCGACGGTGTAGACGCCGGTCGCCCGAGCCCGCTCGCCCTGCGGAAACCACGTGCTCACCACACGGCTGTTGGTCGGGAAGCACGGGGCCTCGCTCACGCCCAGACCGAACCGGCAGAAGAGGAGCGAGTAGAGCCCGGTCGCGAACCCGTGGAACAGCGTGAACAGCGACCACAGCCCGACGGAGGCGAAGTACGTGAGCCGCGCGCCGAAGCGATCGAGGAAGACGCCACCGGGAATCTGCGCAGCCGCGTAGGTCCACGAAAACGCCGAGAACACGATGCCCATCACGGCGGCGGAGAGACCGAGTTCCTTCGTGAGCGTCGGTGCCGCGATACCCAGCACGGTGCGGTCGAGATAGTTGATCATCGTGCCGACGGCCAGCAGCGCGAGGATGACGAAGCGGGCCCGGGTCGGGCGCATGGCAGCCGTCATGGCGCGGCCTCCGCGGCGCGGCTCATCTCGGCGAAGTGGCGGAGCATCCGGTCCTCGTCCGGCGCGAGTCCGGTGAAGAGGCGGAATGCCTCGACCGCCTGGAACACGGCCATGCCGCCGCCATCGAGGGTCCGGCAGCCCCGCGACCGCGCCACGCGAAGGAGTTCCGTCTCCAGCGGGAAGTAGACGATCTCGGCCACCCAGAGATCGGGTCGGAGCAGGGCCGCGGGCAGGGGCAGACCGGGGTGGCTGGCCATGCCGGTGGGTGTGGCATGGACGAGTCCATCGGCACTCGCCATGGCCTGGTCGAGGTCCGCACCGACCTCGACGCGATCGGTCCCGAACCGCGCCTGCAGCGATTCCACCAGCGACGCCGCCCTCTCCGGCGCGAC
>CAZEDA010000560.1:0-2636 GCA_964510915.1 uncultured Rhodocyclaceae bacterium
CGGAACTGCGAGCCATCCAGCGGCATGCGCTCGTTTCCCATTCCGAAACGGCGCAGCGCCTTTTCGAACCGCTGCCGGAGCAGGGCCGCGAGCGTGCCGTCACCCACCATGCGGGAGCCGAACCGCGGGTCGTTCTCTCGCCCCCCGCGCATGGCGCGCATGCGCTGCATCACGTGTTCCGCCTTGAGCGGGTAGTGCCGCTCCAGCCACTCCTGGAACAGTCCCTTGATTTCGTAGGGCAGGCGCAGGAGCACATACGCGGCCGCCTCCGCACCCGCTTCGGCCGAGGCTTCGAGGATTCGCTCGACGCCATCGTCCGTCAGGAACGGGATCACAGGCGCGACCATGACGCCGACGGGCACCCCCGCCTCCTTGAGAGCGCGCACTGCCTCCAGCCGCCTCGCGGGGGCACTCGCCCTGGGCTCCAGATGGCGGGCGAGGCCGGCATCCAGCGTGGTGATGCTGATGAATACGCGGCACAGCCGGGCCGCACCGAGCGGTGTCAGCAGATCGAGGTCCCGCAGGACGAGCGCATTCTTGGTGACGATCGCGAACGGGTGGCGGCAGTCGGCAAGCACCTCGATCACGCTGCGGGTGATGCGGTACTCGCGCTCGATGGGCTGGTACGGGTCGGTGTTGGCACCGAGCGCGATGGTGTCGACCTCATGGCCCGGACGCGCCAGGGCTTCCTGCAGCAATGCCGCCGCATTTACCTTGGCGAAGAGGCGAGTCTCGAAATCCAGACCGGGGGACAGATCCAGATAGGCGTGGCTCGGTCTGGCATAGCAGTAGATGCAACCGTGCTCGCAGCCCCGGTACGGGTTGATGGACCAGGAGAAAGGAATGTCCGGCGAGTCATTGCGGGTGAGGATGCTCTTCGCTTCCTCCCGCGTGACGCTGGTCCGCAAGGGGGGCAGCGGCTCGTCCTCCTCCGCGATGCCGGGGGCCCAGTCTCCTTCGAACGCTTCCCGCCGGGTGGACTCGAACCGCCCCTCCGGATTGAGGCCCGCCCCGCGGCCCTTCATGCCGGATATCGCCCGCCCGTCGTGGAGTTTCATTCCCATGACTGTATTCTTGTACAGTCCTCATGCCAAGGCAAGCCGGAAACGAAGAACCCCGCCGGAGCGGGGTTCTCGGGGACGAAGGCAGGGCGCCGATCAGCCGACCTTCATCATCTTGAGCGCCGCCTTGAACAGGTCGGAATCCGGATTGGCGAGCGTCTCCAGGATGCTGAAGTGATTGTCCCGGGGGCAGGGAATGTCGCCACCGATCACCTTGGCCCAGCGCGTCTTGATTTCCTGGTGCTGCTGGTGGAAGCCCTCGATCTCCTTGCCGCCGACAGCGATGTAGAGCGGTGCGTCGGTCGCAGGCGGCATGAATGCCGGGCTGCACTTCACGGCCGTCGCCTCGGTCAGGCGGACATCGTTGTTGACGGTGGGGACATTGAGCAACGGGGTGAGGTCGTACACGCCGCTCACGGAAAGCGCCCCCTCGACGATCTTCTCGGGAAGGTCGTGAGCGTAGCGCGGCCACTGCGCGGCCAGCATCATGGCGGCCAGATGACCACCGGCCGAGTGCCCGACCACGTAGAGGCTGTTGCCGAAGGCGCCGTACCGGCTGCCGGTCCGATGCAGCCACGCCGTGGCGCGGAGCATCTGCTGGACGATCTCCTCGATGGTGACCGACGGGCACAGCGCGTAGTTGGGCATGGCCACAGTGACGCCGGCCTTCACGAACTCGTTGGCGATGAACGAGTGGTCGCGCTTGTCCAGCGAGCGCCAGTACCCCCCGTGGATGAACATCATCAGCGCGCGACTGCGTCCCTCCGACCGGAAGATGTCGATCTTCTCCATCGGGTGGTCGCCGTAGGGGATGTCGAGATCGCTGTCGAGTTCGTCCCGCGCGTTCTTCGAAAGCCTGGTCCACCGATCGAAGTGCTGCGCGTACTCAGGCACCGCCGCGCGATTGTTGTAGCGCCGTTCGAATGCCGCGGTGTAGTCGTCCATGTCGCCGAGGTCCCCCTGGAAATGGGCTCGCCCGACCGGGCATGACCGGGTCGGACCAGCACTCAAGCCCTCATAAAACCGTTATTGAACCCAATTGGGGCATACCCTGTCCACTCCGGCGTTTGATTTTGTCCTGTTTTCAGGGCTCTAGTCTTCTCACGGAGTGAGACTTGGGACGCCGGGCGGGGTTGTGAGGCAGCCGGCAGCGGGTCAGAATCGGCCACTCAAGGGAGGAGACCCGGGCATGAACGACGCAGTGAAGGCAGGCTTCATCGTTTCCACGGACTGGCTCGCCAGCCACCTCGGCGATCCGTCGGTCGTGGTGCTGGACGCCACCACCCATCTGATGCCACGACCGGTCGATCCCACGCCGGAGGTCCCGTACGACGTGGTCTCCGGCCGGACGGATTTCGAGAAGGGCCACATCCCGGGCGCACAGTTCGTCGACATCGACGGCGAGATCTCCGACCGCTCCCATCCCCTGCACTTCATGCTGCCGCCGGCCGAGCAGTTCGCGGACGTCCTGGCGCGGCTTGGCGTGGGGGACGACACCACCGTGGTGTGCTACGCCACGGCGTTCCACTGGTGGGCAACCCGCCTGTGGTGGATGCTCCGTGTGTTCGGACACAC
>CAZEDA010000561.1:0-2632 GCA_964510915.1 uncultured Rhodocyclaceae bacterium
ATGGTGTCGCCCAAGCACGCGAACTTCATCGTCAACAACGGCGCGGCCCGGGCCGCGGATGTGGAGCAACTGATCGTGCATGTGAAGCAGACCGTCGCGCGGGAGCGCGGCGTGGACCTGGAGCCGGAAGTTCGGGTGGTGGGCGAGCGGGAGAACGGTCATGGCTGATTTTGGCAAGGTGGCCGTGCTGTTCGGCGGGCGATCCGCGGAACGCGAAATCTCGCTGCTGTCGGGCAACGCCGTGCTCGCGGGTCTGCGTCGCCAGGGTGTCGATGCGCATCCCTTCGATCCCGCCGAGCGGGACCTGTGGTCCCTGCGCAGCGAGGGCTATGCGCGCGTGTTCATCGCGCTGCACGGCCGCTACGGCGAGGACGGCACGGTGCAGGGCGCGCTCGAACTCATGGGCATTCCGTACACGGGCAGTGGCGTCATGGCCTCCGCGCTGTGCATGGACAAGATCCGCACGAAGATGGTCTGGACGGCCTGCGGGCTGCCGACGCCGACGTGGGAGACGCTGACTGCCGACTCCGACTGGAACGCCGTCGTGCGCAAGCTCGGGCTGCCGCTCATCGTGAAGCCCGCGCGGGAAGGCTCCACGCTCGGCCTCACCAAGGTGACCGATGCCGCGCAACTGCCGGACGCCTATGCGCTCGCCGCGAAGTACGACCGGCTGATCCTGGCGGAGTCGTTCATCGCCGGTCAGGAACTCACCGCGGCGTTCCTGGGCGATCGCATGCTGCCGCTCATCCGCATCGAAGCGCCGCAGGGCAACTACGACTACCAGAACAAGTACTTCAGCGACGACACGCGCTACCACTGCCCGTCCGGGCTGGCGGCCGACGTGGAGTCCGCGATCCAGGAAACGATCCGCGCCGCCGTGATCTCGCTCGGGTGCGAGGGCTGGGGTCGCGCCGACCTGATCCGGCGGGCCGACGGCTCGATCTCGCTGCTGGAGATGAACACGTCGCCCGGCATGACGGGCCACAGCCTCGTGCCCATGGCCGCGCGTGCGGTGGGCATCGAGTTCGACGATCTCGTCGTGCGCATCCTGGAAATGGCCCATGTGGGATAAGCCCGAGGCACTGAGCACCCTGGCGAACTTCTGCTACGGCCTGGCGGCCGCGGGCCTGCTCTACCTCGTGATTCTCACCACCGTGCATCTGCCGGTGTTCGCCGTGCGCCATGTCCAGGTGTCCGGTTCCGTGTCGCGGGTGACCGAGGCACAGGTGTCGAATGTCGTGCACCGCGAACTGCGTGGCAACTTCTTCACGATCAACCTCGACGACTCGCGCGCGGCGTTCGAGAAGCTGCCGTGGGTGCGCAAGGTGCAGGTGCGGCGCGACTGGCCCGACCGCCTGCAGGTGACGCTCGAAGAGCACGCGGCGCTGGCGCGCTGGGGTGACGAAGGGCTCGTCAACACGCATGGCGAGATTTTCATGGCGGCCTCGGACGAGGACCTGCCGGTGTTCACCGGCCCGCCGGAGCTGTCGGGCGAGATCACGGCGGGCTACGCGACGTTCCGCCAGACGCTGCTCGGCATCGGCAAGGACGTGGCCGCGATCCACGTGTCCGACCGGCGCGCGTGGACGCTGGTGCTCGACGACGGCATGCGGCTCGAACTGGGCCGCGAGCACATGACGGAACGGCTGGCGAAGTTTGCCGACGTGTACGGAACGACCTTGGCGCAGATGCCGCGGCAGCCGCGGCTCGTGGATCTGCGCTATCCGAACGGATTTGCGGTGCGTCTGGGCGTGGGCCAGGACGGGGTGTGACCAGGAGACGAGGACGATGGATCTAGCCGAAACGAAGCGCATGGCGCTCATCAACAAGCCCAAGGACAACCGCAACCTGATGGTCGGCCTCGACATCGGCACGTCGAAGATCGTGGCGATCGTCGCCGAGCCGAAGCCCGACGGCGGCTTCGAGGTGGTCGGCATGGGATCCCATCCGTCCCGCGGCCTGAAGAAGGGTGTCGTGGTCAACATCGACTCCACCGTGAACGCGATCCAGCGCGCGCTCGAGGAGGCGGAGCTGATGGCCGACTGCAAGATCAAGGAGGTCTACACCGGCATCGCGGGCAGCCACATCAAGAGCTTCAACTCGCACGGCATGGTGGCGGTGAAGGATCGCGAAGTCTCGCAGCAGGACGTGGACCGCGTGATCGAGACCGCGAAGGCGGTGAACATTCCCACCGACCAGCAGATCCTGCATGTGCTCAACCAGGAATTCATCATCGACGGGCAGGAGGACGTGCGCCAGCCCCTCGGCATGGCGGGCGTGCGGCTCGAAGTGCGCGTGCACATCGTGACCGGTGCCGTGTCCGCGGCGCAGAACATCCTCAAGTGCGTGCGCCGCTGCGGACTCGAGGTGCGCGACCTCATCCTGCAGCCGCTCGCCTCGGCGATGGCGACGCTGTCGGAGGACGAAAAGGATCTCGGCGTGGCGATCGTCGACATCGGCGGCGGCACGACCGACATCGCGGTGTTCACGCAGGGCGCCATTCGCCACACGGCGGTGATTCCCATCGCCGGTGATCAGATCACCAACGACATCGCCATGGCGCTGCGCACGCCGACGAAGGACGCCGAGGAGATCAAGCGCAAGTACGGCTGCGCGCTGCGCCAGCTCGCGA
>CAZEDA010000562.1:0-2627 GCA_964510915.1 uncultured Rhodocyclaceae bacterium
TCGCCACCACTTCGCCCGCGGCCTGCAGCGCACTCACGATGCGCAGCTTGTGCCGCGGCGCCACGCGGGCAAAGACGGCGGTGGTCCGGATCGCCTCGGCGAACGCCGTGTCATCGAGGTCGTCGATCTCGGCGCCGGTGAGCGCCGTTGCCTCCGATCCGGATGTCACGATGCCGAGGTCCGTGGCGATTCGCCATGCAGTGCGCGGATGATCGCCGGTGATCATGACCACGCGAATGCCGGCGCTCCTCGCCTCCCGGATCGCTCCCGCCACTTCGTCGCGAGGCGGGTCGATGATCCCGACGGTGCCGAGATAGATCAGGTCGCGCTCGATCCCGGTCGGGGAGTCGGGACGCTCGTCCGGCTCCAGCGGCCGGAAAGCCACGCCCAGCGTACGCAGCGCGGCGTCGGCGAGATCGTCCACCTGGGCGAGGATGCGTTGCCGCCCGGCTTCGTCGAGGGGGACATCCGCCGACCCGACGCGCACACGGGTGCAGCGCGACAGCAGCACGCCCGGGGCGCCCTTGGTGATCACGACCGGCGCGTTCGCGCGATGGCGGTCGGTCTCGATCGTGGACATCATCTTCCGGTCCGACGTGAACGGAATCTGGCCGATGCGGGTGAAACGAGCCTCGCGCAGGGATGTCGGACCGAGCTTCCGCTCGGCGACAAGAAACGCGGCCTCGGTCGGATCGCCCTGGATCTCCCATTCACCGCCCGAGGCCTGCGTGAGCCGTGCGTTGCCGGCGAGGCTGCCGCCAGTGAGCACGGCCTGCACTTCGGCATGCAGGGGACCGGGCTCCAGCGGCACGCCGCCCTGCTCCACATGTCCGACGGGGGCGTAGCCAACGCCGGTGACCTCGCTGACACCGGAAGCAGTGACGATCCGGACGATTGTCATCTCGGCCCGTGTCAGCGTGCCCGTCTTGTCCGTCGCGATGACGGAGGCCGACCCGAGCGTCTCCACCGAGGCCAGCTTCTTCACGATGGCGCGGCGGCGTGCCATTCGCTGCACCCCGAGCGCCAGCACCACGGACAGGATCGCCGGCAACCCCTCGGGCACGGCGGCAACGGCGAGCGACACCCCGAGGAGCAGCACACGCACCACCTCCGATAGCGTATGCACGGGGCTGGTCGCGAGGATCGTCGCGACGACAACGACTGCGATGACGACCGCGGCCATCCCGAGCGCTCGCCCGGTGCGCGCGACCTCCACCTGCAGCGGTGTCGGACGGTCTTCCGTCGCGTCGAGCATGGTGGCGATGGCGCCCACCTCGGATTGCATGCCGATCGCGGTGACGATGGCGCGGCCGTTGCCCTGCGCGACGGTCGTGCCCTTGAACACCATGTTGAGCCGGTCTCCGAGCGGTGCCGGCGCGGCCAGCACCGCGGCATCCTTCAGGACCGGTTCGCTCTCGCCGGTGAGCGAGGCTTCGAGCATCCGCAGATCGGATGCCTCGACGAGACGGGCATCCGCCCCCACGGCATCCCCCTCGCCCAGAAGCATCACGTCGCCTGCCACCAGCGCGACACTGGGGATGCGAAGCACCTGCCCATCGCGCACGACAGCGGTGGTGGCCTGCGTCATCCGCGCCAGCGCCGCGACGGCGCCGCGCGCCTTGGCCTCCTGAACGAAGCCGAGGAGGGCGTTGAGCAGCACGACGACGGTGATCACGATCGCATCGGCGGGCCACCCCGACCGCCCTTCGACCCACCACGCCGCAGCCGCCACGCCGGCGGCAATGAGCAGCAGGTAGACCAGCGGGTCCTGCAACTGGACGAGCAGACGGCGCAGGACGGACGGCACGGGTGCGGCCCGCAACTCGTTCGGGCCGTCCCGCGCGAGCCGGCGGGCCGCCTCGGCCGCGGTCAGGCCCCGCACCACATCGGTCCGATACGCGACGGAGACGGCTTCGACTTCGGACACCGTCGGGTCCGCTAGGTGCCCGGTCTGCGCGGGGGCCAGGGCGCTCGCACGAGGCAGTACGCGGACGGAATTCGACTTCATCGGGAGCCCTCGGGTCGGTGACCGTTTCCGGCCTCGGCTACTGCCACCCGAACCGCCGGACATACAGACGCTTCATCACGGTCACCACGGTGCAGTAGCCGAGCAGGATCGCGACGAGCCAGAGATAGTAGGTCGGGGGGAGGGACTGCAGCTTCAAGTGGCCGGCGAGCGGCCCGGCCGGCAGCCAGAGGCCCGCCAGCGCGATGGCGAGCGTCATTCCCATGAGCGGTGCCGACGCGCGGCTCTGCAGGAAGGGCAGCCTCGGCGTGCGCACCATGTGCACCACCAGCGTCTGCGTGAGCAGACCCACCACGAACCAGCCGGACTGGAAAAGCGTCTGCCGCGCCACGGAACTGGCATCGAACACCCACCACATCACGGCGAAGGTGACGATGTCGAAGAACGAACTGATGGGCCCGAAGAAGAGCATGAAGCGGCGGATGTCGGACGGGTTCCACTGCAGCGGGGCGGCCACCATCTCGGCGTCGACATTGTCGAACGGGATGCCGGTCTGGCCGATGTCGTAGAGCAGGTTCTGCACGAGCAGATGCAGCGGGAGCATGGGCAGGAACGGCAGGAAGGCGCTCGCCACCAGCACGCTCAGCACGTTGCCGAAGTT
>CAZEDA010000563.1:0-2627 GCA_964510915.1 uncultured Rhodocyclaceae bacterium
GCGCAGGAGATCGACGACGCCATGCGCATGGGCTGCAACCACCCCATCGGCCCGCTGGCGCTGTGCGACCTCATCGGGCTCGACGTGGAACTCGCGGTGATGCAGGTGCTGTTCGAGGGGTTCAAGGATCCGAAGTACCGGCCCGCCCCGCTGCTGGTGGAGATGGTCGAGGCCGGCTATCTCGGCCGCAAGACGGGCCGCGGCTTCTACACCTACGGCTGATCGTTCTGCAGTGCCCGCCCGGGGCTGCCGTCAGCCTCGGGCCGTCTCCCAGAGCGACGTCACGGACGCCACGTCCGTGACGTACGCGAACACATCACTCATGCACAGCAGCGCTGCCGCCTGATGGTCCGGCGATACCGCTGCCACCGCGTCTGCCGGCACCAGCACCCGGTAGTCGAGATTGCGCGCCGAGTACACGGTGCTCATCACGCAGCAGTGGGTCGTCACCCCGCAGCACACCAGATTCGCGATCCGCTTGCTTCGCAGGAGCAGGTCGAGATCCGTCCCCAGGAAACAGTCGTAGCGGCGCTTGTTGCGGATGCGGTAGTCGCCGGGGCGGGCATCGAGCCCGTCGGTGAGCTCGCAGCCCGGCGTGCCTTCCAGGCAGTGGACGGGGTCGTACTCCAGTTCGATGCCGTAGTCGCTGAGATCGCTGCGATGCATCTCATGCGTGAAGATGACCGGTGCGCCGTGGGCGCGGGCCCAGGCGATGAGCCGGTTGATCGCGGGCACGATGGCCCGCCCGCCGGGGGTTTCCTGCACGGCGCCGGCGTCGACGAAATCACGTTCCATGTCGATGACGAGCAGCGCGGTGTCGCCGGGCAGGATCCGCTCGACCGGCAGCGGCCGGATCATGGGCGCGGCGCTCATGCGGGACGCCGGCAGATGAAGTCGACCTCCACCAGCGCGCCCTTCGCGAGCGCGGTGACGCCGATACAGGTGCGTGCGGGCAGCCGGTCCGCGGGGAAGTACTCGCGGTAGATCCGGTTGAAGACGGCGTAGTCCTCCTCGAAGCGTGTGAGGTAAGCGCCGGTGCGGACCACGTCTTCCAGGCCGAGTCCGATGCCCGCGAGGACCTTCGACAGGTTGTCGATCACGAGACGGGTCTGGGCTTCGATGCCGTCGGGCACCGGGCGATCGGGTTCCCCCGGGAAGGTGGGCATCTGGCCCGTGACGAACACGAAGCCGCCGGCCTCGGTGGCGTGACTGAAGGGGCCCACCTGTTCGGGAGCGCCGGGGACGAGGTGGAACAGGATGTCGCGGGCCATGGGGTCCTCTGTGTCGGTTTCGGAGAGTGGATGGGGCGCAAGTCTGCAGGTTGCGTACCCACCGGCCAAGGGGTGAGACGGTACGCCTGCATGCCAGGGAAGTCTCATCCGCCGACGTTCGAAGGGGTGCTCCCCGCTGGTGCGCGGACCGCGCGGACCGCCTTCATCGGGCGCAGGGAGAACGGAGGTCCCTGCGCGACCCACCCGGACTTCTTCCGGGTGACTTTGCCACCCCGACGCACCACCGCTACGGCCCAAGCGCCCGGCCCCACGATCGCGTCCATGCCGATCCGGCGCCATCGTGATGGAGGTATCCCATGAAGTCTTTCGCAATCGCCACGTTCGTGGCTGTCGTCGCCCTGCTTTCCGCCCGCGGTGTTCAGGCCGTGGAGACCGAGTTCCGCGTCGAGGCGGATGAACGGGTCACGGTGGGCCACTACCGTTGGGCGCTCGGGAAGGTGTGCTATTCGCTGACCCATGACGACGGGTCGGAGGCGACGGTGAAGATGTGGTCGCTGGGACTGGGGCGGCTGGATCAGCGCGCGTATCGGGGCAGCGCGTGCTTTCCGGTGGTCGGGTTCGCGCGGATTCGCGCGGGGCATACGGACGGCCGCCCGGTGAACATCCGGGTTGCCGCCGATCACGTGGCGGGTCTGCCCTACGCGGGCGGGGCGAGATGAAAAGGGTGACAGAGGAGCGGGGGGAACCCCCGCCCCTCTGCCGGACGGGCGGTCAGGCCCGTCGGCGCCTACCCCAGCCGAGAAGGCCAAGGCCTCCGGCCAGCAGCGCCCAGGTGGACGGTTCCGGGACGGCGGGCGTCATGCCGACGCCGTCGATGAAAGCGAAGTACTGATTGGCGTTCTGGTCGTTCCAGAAGCGGACTGTGGTTTCGGTGCCGGCAGCGACGAAGCTGAAGCTGCGCAGGGCCCAGGTGAGAGTGGCGGTGGTCGCCTGCGCCGTCGCGAATTCCTGGGTGCTGCCGTCGATCGTGACCTTGATGATCCCGGTGCCGGTGCGGCCGAAGCCGAGATAGTTGCCGGCGGAGAAGGTGACTTCGTATTCCTGTCCCGGCGTGGTGTCGATGGTCTGCTCGATGCCACCGCCCGTGTACACGTAGTTGGCGAGGTCCACGAGCATGTCGCCGTCCGCAGCCAGCCCGTATCCCGATTCGTTGAAGTGCTCCACGCCGCTGAGGACGGTGGTCCATCCGGTCACCGCCGTGGAACCGCCGCCGAGAATGGAGTTGCCGCCGTGATACGGCAATTCGAAGCTCGGATTCTCGAAAAGGTTGGTGGCGGCCTGTGCGCCGGACGCCGCGAGGGACAGGAGCGCGGCGAAAGCGATGCGTTTCATCGT
>CAZEDA010000564.1:0-2626 GCA_964510915.1 uncultured Rhodocyclaceae bacterium
GTGAGGTTGCTGCCCGCGACGCGCTTGCCGACCGAGGGCAGTTCGACGCTCACGCGCGGACTCGTGCGGATGTCGGCGACCTTGTATTGCGGGATGGAAGCGATGACGCGCAGTTCCCGCGGGTCGAAGCCGGTGAAGAGCGGCTTGCCGGGGACGGCCATCTCCCCCACTTCGATGTGCCGCGCGGCCACGACACCGCCGAACGGCGCCACCACGGTGGTGAAGCCCTTCGCGGTCTCTGCCTCGCCGGCACCCGCGCGGGCGGATTCGACCTGCGCCTTCGCCACTCGGAGCGCCGCCTCCGCACGATCCAGGGTGGCCTGACTCACGAACTTCTGCCGAGCCAGATCCCGCGTTCGCTCGAACTCGGCCCGGGCGTTCTCGTACGCGGCCTGGGCCTGGGACACCTGCGCCTGACTGCCCGCCACCACCTGACGCGCCTGCGACGAATCGATTCGCGCGATCACCTGCCCCTGGGCCACGACGTCACCGACGTCGAATCGGACCTCGACGACACGACCGGTCACCTGCGCAGAGACCGTGGACTGCCGTGTTGCCTCGACCACGGCCTCGGCCGCATAGGTGATGTCCACCTCGCGATACTGGACAGGCGCGGTTTCGAGCGGCTGCGCCGCCGCGGCGCTCGCTATCGCGAGCAGCAGCAGCGGGACGGTCCACGGGCGGGCCAGGTCGGACATTCGGATCACGGTTCACCCCATTGATGCAGACTACGGACCCCATGGTGGGCCGATTGCCAGTCGCGTTCGGTGACCGGGGTCACATACGCGCCGGAATCCCGGACGGGCGATACGCCCGGGATCGAAC
This sequence comes from uncultured Rhodocyclaceae bacterium, assembly GCA_964510915.1. GTDB lineage: Bacteria > Pseudomonadota > Gammaproteobacteria > Burkholderiales. The sequence continues at coordinate 826 of CAZEDA010000564.1, forward strand.
CAGCTCCCGACGCCACCCGGATCGGATGGCTCATCCGGACGCCGAAAAAGAAACGGGCCACCGCGGGGTGGCCCGTGTCCCGACTGCGCCGGCGGGAGGTCAGCCGCAGCAGGCGTTGGGATCGTCGCGCTTCGGACAGCCCACGGGGCGCTGCGTGGGATCGGGAATCGGGCACCGGTTGATCTCGGCCGCGGTGCGCTGGAAAAAGCACGTGAGCGCGCTGGAACTGGCGGTCATGGCCCAGAAGCAGAAGAACCCCACGGAATAGATGGTCGTGCGGGAGGCCACGACGTCGGCGCCGAACAGGGTGAGTTCCATCGGATCGAACAGCGTGAAGAAGATGGCCTCCGCCACCCCGCCGACGATGAACGCCGGCCACAGGATATGGATGAGCTTCTGCGTCGACATGGTCCCGGCTCCTCTGTCAGTCGTCCCGTCCCTGGAGGGACACGGGTCCGTCGCTGCCCGGAAGCCACTCGCCCGTGACACGCCACGCGCCCTGCGGATCCTCCAGCAGCACCTGCCATTTGCCCGCGTGCATGGGCTGCAGCGCGCCGTCGTACCAGCCGCCCTCGTCACGGGACACCATCACGATCTGGTCGCTGCCCGTCACGGTCGCGTGGACCAGCTTGAGCGTGAGCGTGGCCGGGGCCGGCGAGAGTCCGGTCGCGAGCACGCGCACGCGGGTGCCGTCCACGGAGAACTGCGCCTGAGCGGAAATGCCCGCGCGGGTGGCCGCCTGCTCCCGGGCGATCGTCCGGTTGATCGCCAGGCCTTTCTTGTAATAGTCCTCGCTGACGAGTCCGTCCTGGTGGGTGATCGCGATCCACGCGGTGATCGCCCCGCCAACGACGGCCGCGAAGGGGCCGGCCATCAGGAGCCAGGGCCACGGTTCGCGGTACCAGGCATTGCGGGGTTCTGCGGGCAGGGTGTGGGCATTCATCGATGCTTCCTCTCGTTTCTTCAAGTGGCGCTCAGGGAACGACGAACCGCGCCGTCTCGACGATGACGACGGGCGCCGGGTCGGGCGCGCCGCCGGTCGACTCGGCCTTGACGGTGAATTCGATGGACTGCGAACCGTGCACGCCTGCGGCCGGAACGACGTTGACACGCACGGGAATCATCCGGGACTTCGCCCCGCCGAGTTCCACCGGATTCTCGCGGGCATCCAGCTTGAGCCCGGGCATTCCGGCGACCGTGATGGTGAAGCGGCGCGGCGTCTCGTCGGTGTTCATGACCTGCAGGCGGTAGACGTTCTCGATGCGACCGTCGCCGGAACCTGCGGCCATCGGCACGCGATCGCGGATGACGTCGACCTTGACCGGTACGCGGTGCGCGAGCGTCACGATCGCAGCGATGGTGACAGCGAGCAGGATGCCGGTGTAGAGCAGCACCCTCGGGCGCAGCACGCGCCGCATCATGCCCCCGCGATCGAGATGCTGCTTGACCGCGTTCTCCGTGGCATAGCGGATGAGGCCGCGGTCGTAGCCCATCTTGTCCATCACCTGGTTGCAGCCGTCGATGCACGCGGCGCAGCCGATGCACTCGTACTGCAGCCCGTTGCGGATGTCGATCCCCGTGGGACACACCTGCACGCAGATGCCGCAGTCCACGCAGGCGCCGAGCCCCTGCTTCGCCGGGTCCGCACTCTTCGACCGGGCGCCGCGCGGCTCGCCTCGATCCTTGTCGTAGGTGATGACGAGCGTGTCCGGATCGAACATGACGCCCTGGAAGCGGGCGTAGGGACACATGTACTTGCACACCTGCTCGCGCATCCAGCCGGCATTGCCGTAGGTGGCGA
>CAZEDA010000565.1:0-2609 GCA_964510915.1 uncultured Rhodocyclaceae bacterium
GCCCAGGTGATCACCTTGACGAGTTCGGGGCGCTCTTTATCGAGGAGGTTCAGGGCTTCGTCCTTGAGGCGCTGGTAGCCGGCCGGGGTGATGTAGTTCTTGGTGCCGACCGGGAGGGGCGAGGCCTCCTCGACGTCGTCGTCATCGTCCTGGTCGGTTTCCTTGGTGAATGCCTTGTTCATCGTGCTGCGCGCCTCGGGCGTGGGAGAGCGATTATCCGTGATCGCACGGGGCGGGGGTAGAATCGCAGGCTCTTCGTATCCATTGTTGCAAACCAGGAGTGCATGCCATGACGATCAAGGTGGGTGACCGGCTTCCGACCGGTACGCTGTGGGAGTTCATCGAGGAAGAGACGCCGGGCTGCAGCCTCGGACCGAACGGGTTCGATGTGCCCACCATCGCAGCGGGCAAGAAGATCGCGATCTTCGGCCTGCCGGGCGCCTACACGCCGACCTGCTCGGCGAAGCACGTGCCGGGCTACGTGGCGCTGGCCGACCAGCTCAAGGCCAAGGGCATCGACGAGATCTGGTGCCTGTCCGTCAACGACGCCTTCGTGATGGGCGCCTGGGGGCGCGAGCAGGGCGCCAAGGGCAAAGTCCGGATGCTGGGCGACGGCAGCGCGCTCTACACCCGGGCCCTCGGGCTCGAACTGGACCTCAACGCCCGCGGCATGGGAGTGCGGATGCAGCGCTTCTCCGCGCTGGTGGTCGATGGCGTGGTCAAGGCTCTCAACATCGAAGAAGCGGGCAAGTTCGAAGTGAGCGACGCCCAGACGATGATGAAGCACGTCGAGAACCTGACGCAGTATCTCCCCTGACGGGTTGCAGTGCCCGCGCGTCGTCAGCGGCGCGCGGGTGATTTGCCGGGGCGTGTCTTCTTCACCGTACCCGAGCGCTTTGCCGCCTCGATGGCCTTGCGCCCCCATGCGGCGATCGCCTGCCGGTCGTCGACGACCTCCGCGGGCACTTCCCAGTACGACATCACGGTGTCCCGGTCCTCCCAGGGCTTGAAGGGGCGGGACTGCGCCGCTCGGTAGTCCTCCACATTGCCGTCGTCCACCTTGAACCACAGGGTGTCGTAGGCGATGAGCGCCATGAACACGTCGTCCACGTAGATCCCGTAGCCGCCGAACATGCGCCTGGGGCGCACTTCGCCCAGTGGCGCGAGCATCAGACACACGTGCTCGACGAAGTCGTCGACTTCCGCGATCTTCTTCACACGAAGGCTTTCAGCGCGTCCAGGACTTCGTCGGGCTTTTCGGCCATCAGGGCGTGGCCGCTGCCGGCGATCTCGACGATGCGCTTGTCGGGCAGCGCCTGGGCAATCTCCTTCGCGGCGCGCGGCGGCGTCATGATGTCCCGCTTGCCGAGGATCAGCAGCGCGGGGCAGCGCACCTGCGCACTCGCGACCGCGCCATTCTGGTAGGCATTGCACGCAGCGAAGTCCACGTGCATCACGCCAGGCTTCTGACGCTGCATCAGTCGCAGGTTCTCGCCGATCACCCAGAAGCCGGGCCCAGGGTTGCTCGGATAGTGCGCATAAGCGGAGTGTGACCAGATGTTCACCATGTCCTGAGCAGCGGGCTCGTCGTCGCGCGTGGCGGTCAGCAACTCGTCCGACACTTTCATTGGGAAAGCCGTACCGACCAGGACGATCTTCGACACCCGGTCCGGATACCGCGCCGCGCATTCGATGGAAATGAGCGACCCCATGCTGTGGCCCACGAGAGTCGCCTTCGCAACGCCGGCGGCGTCCAGCGCGGCCTTCACCCAGTCGGCGAGGGCTTCGACACTGGGCAGCGGGTCACCGCCGGAGCGGCCGTGGCCGGGCAGGTCGAAGGCCAGCACGCCGAAGCCATGGTGCGCGAGATAGCGGCTCTGCAGAATCCAAACGCAGTGGTCGTGCTCCGCGCCGTGCAGGAACACCACGGTGGGCAGCGCCGCGTCGAAGGGTCTGCCGCCGGTGTAGGCGTAGACGGATTGATCGTTGACGGTCAGTTGCATGATCGGGGTCGGAGAGAAGTCATTCGGAGTGGGGCGGTCATGCCTTCTGCGAAACGCGCAGCGCCTGGCCGAGGTCGTCGACGAGATCCTGCGGATCCTCCAGGCCGACGGACAGCCGGATCGTGCCGGGCCCGATGCCGGCGGCGATGAGCGCGGCGTCGTCCATGCGGAAGTGCGTGGTGCTCGCGGGGTGGATTACCAGGGACTTCGCGTCGCCGACGTTGGCCAGGTGCGAGAACACCTTGAGCGACTCGATGAACTTCCGTCCCGCAGGGCGTCCGCCCTTGATGGCAAAGGTGAACACTGCGCCGCATCCCTTCGGAAGCAGGCGTTTCGCGAGTTCGTAGTCGGGGTGTGAGGGCAGCTCCGGATAGCTGACGGACTCCACAGCGGCGTGCGATGCGAGGAACGCCACGACTTTGCGCGTGTTCGCGATGTGCCGGTCCATGCGTACCGAGAGTGTCTCGATGCCCTGCAGGATCTGGAAAGCCACCATCGGCGCCATGCAGGCGCCGAAGTCCCGCAAGCCCTCGCGCCGTGCGCGCAGCAGAAAGGCCGCGACGGTGGATTCCTCCTGGAAGTCCATGCCGTGGAAGCCGTCGTAGG
>CAZEDA010000566.1:0-2593 GCA_964510915.1 uncultured Rhodocyclaceae bacterium
ACAGCCTTGGAGATTTCGGCGGCGTCGATGGTGTAGTCCACTTCCACGCGACGACCGAAACCGCCACCCAGGAAGGTGGTGATCACATTGACCTGCTCGGGCTTGAGGCCCGTGGCACCGGCCACGACGAACGGAACCAGCTGCTGGAACTGGGTCGGGGTGATGATCGTCGCGCCATCGGCACGGACGTCGGCCACCGTGTTCATCGGCTCCATCGGGGAGTGCGACAGGAACGGGAGGATGTAGGTCGCTTCGTAGACCTTGGCGGCACCCTTCATCGCGCCGTCGGCATCGCCGGCTTCACGGAAGACGGCACCGGGCTGGCTCGCGGCTTCCTTGATGCCGGCCCACACCTTGCCCATGTCGTTGTTGGCGTTCGGGCCTTCGTCCCAGGTGATCTGGAGGAGGTCCTTGGCCTTCTTGGCTTGCCAGTAGGAGTCGGCCACGACGGCGACACCACGGCTGTACTGGACGACGGCCTTCACGCCGGGCATGTTCTTGGCGCGGGAGTCGTCGAAGCTGGCAACCTTGCCACCGATCATGGGGGGCATGGCAACAGCGGCGTACAGCATGTTGGGCACGCGGACGTCGATACCGAACGTGGCGGTACCGGCAACCTTGGCGGGCGTGTCGAGGCGCTTCTGAGCCTTGTTACCGACCTGCTTGAACTCGGAAACGGGCTTCAGCGGCACATCCTTCGGCACTTCCATCTTGGAAGCGGCTTCGGCGACCTGGCCGTAGGTGGCCTTCTTTCCGCCGGGGCCGGTGATCGAACCACCAGCGGCCTTGCACTGACCGGCGTCGACGCCCCACTGCTGGGCAGCGGCACCGACGAGCATCATGCGGGCGGAGGCACCGGCCTTGCGCAGCTTTTCCCAGGCGTCACGCACCGAGGTGGAACCACCGGTGAGCTGACCGCCGAGCAGGGCGTTGATGTAGACCTCGGCGGGCGGCGCGAACTCGACCTTGATCTTGTTCACATCCACTTCGAGTTCTTCCGCGATGAGCATGGCGAGGGACGTGTAGACGTCCTGGCCCATTTCGGAACGGGCGCACATCACGGTGATGGAGTTGTCGGTGCCGATCTTCACCCAGGCGTTGGGCGAGTGGGTGGCGGCTTGCGCCTCGGCAACCTTGGAAGCACCCGGCAGGTAGAAGCCGAGCGCGAGGCCACCGCCGACTGCAGCGGAGCCCTTCAGGAAATCACGACGAGCTGGCATGTTGGTCTGTTCCATGGTCTCTGCCTCCTCGATTAAGCCTTCGCGGCCGACTTGATGGCGGCGCGGATGCGGGGGTACGTACCGCAACGGCAGATGTTGCCGGACATCCAGGCGTCGATGTCGGCGTCGGAGGGGCGCTTGTTGTTCGCGAGCAGCGCGGCCGCCTGCATCATCTGGCCGGGCTGGCAGTAACCGCACTGGGGAACATCGAGAGCAACCCAGGCCTTCTTGACCGGGTGCGTGGCCGCGAGGCCTTCGATGGTGGTGACCTTCTGTCCGGCCACGGAGCCAGCGGAGGTCTGGCAGGAACGAACGGCCATGCCGTTCAGGTGCACGGTACAGGCACCGCAAAGTGCCTTGCCGCAACCGAACTTGGTGCCGGTCATGCCCAAGGTGTCGCGCAGGACCCAAAGGAGCGGAGTGTCGGGTGCGACATCCACGCTCGCTTGTTTCCCGTTCAGATTAAAAGAGATATTCATTACAGAACTCCCCCTTTCGGTCGGAAACGTGAGGTTAATTGACTACGCCGTCCTACATACTGCAAGACGGCGGGACGTTACACGAAGCCATAGACGCTTTCAACCGTTGAACAGTCGATTCGTCGAGGGCTGAACGTATTGATCTGCTTTATATTTTCTCGGATACAGCGAGGCGGTGTCGACGCGGTGGCAGGAATCGTGCGAGGCCTCTGACGATCCCTCGGGCAATCATCGACTTGCAGGTTTGTTGCGGCGCAACAACGACGCGGAATGCGCCCGGATCCGCGGGAGATCCCTCCCGTGCCGCGCGGGTCGCGGGGATGTGAGGGATTCCCGGGTCGGGACGGATCGGCGGGATCAGCGGTGCTGGTGCTTGCGCAGCTCGAACTTTGCAAGCTGGTTGCGATGGACTTCGTCCGGGCCGTCCGCGAGGCGCAGCGTCCGGTTCCAGGAGTACATCCAGGCCAGCGGGAAGACATCGGACACCCCGCCACCGCCGTGCGCCTGGATCGCCCAGTCGATGATCTGCTGGGCCATGTTCGGGGCGACGATCTTGATCATCGCGATCTCGGCCCGCGCTTCCTTGTTGCCGACGGTGTCCATCATGGACGCCGCCTTGAGTGTGAGCAGGCGGGCCTGGTCGATCATGCAGCGCGACTCGGCGATGCGCTCGTGCCAGACGCTCTGCTCGGAGACCGGCTTGCCGAAAGCGACCCGGCTCGACAGGCGCTTGCACATGAGTTCCAGCGCGCGTTCGGCCTGACCGATGATGCGCATGCAATGGTGGATGCGCCCCGGCCCGAGACGGCCCTGCGCGATCTCGAACCCGCGCCCTTCGCCCAGCAGCATGTTCGAGACCGGCACGCGGACGTTGTCCAGTTCGACTTCCATGTG
>CAZEDA010000567.1:0-2593 GCA_964510915.1 uncultured Rhodocyclaceae bacterium
TCCACGGACAGGACGCGCTGCAGATGATCGTGCGGGATCAGGGCATCGGCATTCCGGAGGCGGAGCTGGAGGCCGTGTTCGACAAGTTCGTCCAGAGCAGCAAGACGAAGAGCGGCGCCGGGGGCACCGGTCTGGGTCTCGCCATCACGCGGGAGATCGTCCAGCAGCATGGCGGGCGGGTGTGGGCCCGCAACCATCCCGACGGTGGCGCGGAGTTCGTCGTACTGCTGCCGCGTCAGCCATTCGGTGACGGGGAAGTGGACGTCCTTCAGGTCGCGTGAGCGGACCACGGAACGGTCCCCACACCGTCCGTCCCGACTGCGCGGGTTGCAGGGATCTTTTCTATCGCGTGAGCGTGACGATGGCACGGCTCCCGGACGGAATCTGTTCGGCTTCGCCTCGAAGCACCTTCCGGTCATCGCTCAGTTCCAGCCGGCCTTTCTCGGCCGCGCCTTTCTCGAAGACATACTGGAGTTCGTAGTGGACCGCGGGTGGCTCGAACCGCCCGTGTCCGCGCTTCCAGACTTCCTTCGAGTCGTAATGCGTTTCCTCGATGGCAAGATCGCTGCCCGTTCGGGTGACGACCCAGTAGCTGCCGGAGGGCAGGTTCCAGCGTCCGCCGACTTCCGGCGGGTCGCGCAGCAGCAACCAGGTGCCCAGGGCGATCGCGTCCACCGCGACGACTGCGCCAGCGATCTGCAACACGCGCCGGCGGGAGACGGGGGCTGAGCGGCGGCCGCCGAGAGCGGTGATCAGCTGGCTGGTGTCGAAGGCCCAGCGGGCGTCCGAGATCTCGAACGCCTGGAGCCTTGCCAGCGGCCGCAGGGGCGGCGGCAGTTCGACCTGGCTTGGCATCTTCGCGCCGCCCACCAGGACAGGGACGACTCGGATGCCTCGCTCCAGCGCCCGCACGATCTCCATGCGGACGAAATCGCTGTCGCTGTCCAGGCGACGATTGCCCTGCGCGTCCCGCGCGCCGATCCAGTCCGGCCCGATCAGGACCAGGACAGCCTGGCAGCGGCCGATGGCCTTGTCGATGGCGTCCACGAAGTCCGTGCCGGGCGCAATGGCCTCCACATCCTGGAACACGGCATCGTCGCCGAGCGCGGCCTCCAGCACATCGGTCAGCCGACCGGCATGGCCCGCGGAATCATCCCGGCGATAGCTCAGGAAGATGTTCATGGCATCCCCAGCGTTGGCGAAGGTCCGAGTCGCCGCCGAATCATGGCGACGGCATCAGAGCCCATTCAGGTTCGGCGGGAGTCTGCCACGGACGGCGCGCCTGCGTCTTCCGCCAGGCGCGCCGACGCAGGCGCAGTCTCTCAGGGCGGCAGGCTGCTGTAGTAGGCCGCCAGATCGTCGATGTCCTGGTCTGAGAGATTCGAGACGTTGGGGGTCATCATGCTCGCGAGCGCGCCGCGGCGGTCGCCGCTCTTGTACGCCTTCAATGCGTTCGTGAGATACATCTGGTGCTGACCGGCCAGCTTCGGGTACATGGGGATCTGGCTGCGGCCGTCGGCGCCGTGGCAGATGGAGCAGTTGGTGGACTTGGCCTTGCCTGCCTCGGCGTCGCCCGCGGCGTGCGCGGAGACGGCGAAGGCGAGGAGAGCTGCCGCGAAAAGGCTGCGACGCATGGAAATCTCCGGAAGTAGTGGGGTGAGTGTCATTCGACCTGCAGCACGGCCATCATGCCGCGGTCTGCATGCTCGGCGAAGTGGCAGTGGTAGAGCGTGCGGCCCGTGTGTTCGGTGAAGTGGATGCCGATTCTCGTCGTGTCTCCTTCGCGCATGTTGAACATGTCGTGCCGCGCGGCATAGGGCCTCGGGCGGCCGTTCACTTCCAGCACTTCGTAGTGCCAGGTGTGCAGGTGGAACGGGTGATCCATGATGTCGACGTTTCGCACCCGCCAGATCTCCCGTGCACCGAACTTCGTGCGGATGTCCACCCGGTTGCTGTCCATGAACCGCCCGCAGATGTTGAACAGCGAGAGCAGCACCTCGCGCTCGATCGATGCCTCCTCGGGTCGGAACCGGTCCCACGTCACGAGCTTTTCGGGAATGGCGATCCGGCTCACGGCCGGCGGCGGCAGCAGTGTCAGGATCGGCTGCTCCGCCGTGAAGGTCATGCCGCGGCGGGCAGTCGGCAGGTACTCGATGTCCACGGGATCGCTGCCGCGCAGGTCCACCAGCACTTCTGCCCGGGCGCCGGGCACGAGCATCACCTCGGCCACCGCCTGCGGTGACTCCAGGTACCGGCCGTCGTGCGCGATGACCCGCAACGGCTCGCCGTCGGCGCGCCGGAGTCGCCAGTAACGCGCGTTGGAGGCGTTGAGGAATCGCAGCCGAACGAGGGATTTCACGGCACGCAGGACGGGCCTGCGCACGCCATTGACGAGCAGCCACTCTCCTTCGCGTCCGACGGACCACGCCATCGGGTGATGGTCCGGAATCGTCGAGCCTTCGACCGTGATGTCCTTCAGCACGCACACCCGGTCGTCGCAGTCGAGCCCGCGCTCGAAGTCCAGGTCGCCCTCGACGAGGATGGCGCCGGTGAGGCCGCGGAACATGTCGGGCGCGGTCGCGCCGTGGATGTG
>CAZEDA010000568.1:0-2591 GCA_964510915.1 uncultured Rhodocyclaceae bacterium
GAGCGTGCTCTGCTGCAGAGCTTCCTTGTGGGGCAGCCGGAGCTGCGCCGGATCATGCAGCACAACAGCATGCAGCAGCTGCGCCAGCGGATCATCGCTTCCTACCACCTCGGACCGCTGGACCGCGACGAGACGATCCGCTACATCGAGCACCGTCTCAAGCACGTGGGCTGGACCGGCGATCCGCGCATCGAGCCCGATGCCTACGAGGCGGTCTATGCCTTCACCTCGGGGATTCCGCGCCGGATCAATCTGGTCTGCAACCGACTCATGCTGTCGGCGTTCCTCCGGGACTCGCATGTGCTCGCCGCGAATGACGTCGAGGTGGTGGCGCAGGAGCTCAAGGACGAACTGGGCGCCGTGCTCCCGCCCGGAGAGGTCGGCGGCATCCGGTCGTCCGGCATCGACTTCATCGTGGACGATACGGGCCATGGTAGCGGCGGGGAGGGTCTCGCTGCGATCGAGCGCGCGCTTCGCGATGAAGGCGCCGATCCCTCCCTGCAGGGGCGCGTCCAGCGCCTGGAAAACGCGGTGACGTCACTGGTCCGGATGATGCGGCGCATGCAGCACGCAATGGAACCCATGCAGACGACCGACGGCACGTCCCGGCAGCACCAGCAGTAACACCGCCATGGCGTCACCCCGACGCCGGCGGAGCGAAGGAAAGCGATCATGGCAGCACCCGACACCATCACGAATGCCCTGTCGATCGACGTGGAGGACTACTTCCAGGTCTCGGCGCTGGCGCCCTACATTCCCCGCGACCGCTGGGACTCGATGCCATGCCGGGTCGAGCGCAATCTCGATGTCATTCTGGGACTGCTCGCGGACAGCGGGAACCGTGCAACGTTCTTCACGCTGGGCTGGATCGCCGAACGTTATCCGGCGGCCGTCCGCCGCATCGTTGCCGAAGGGCACGAACTCGCGAGCCACGGCTACGGCCATCTGCGCGCATCGGATCAGACCCCGGAGACCTTCCTCGAGGACATCGGCCGCGCCAAGCGCCTGCTGGAGGACCTCTCCGGCGAGCCCGTGGTCGGGTACCGGGCGCCGAGCTTCTCGGTCGGCGAGGGCAATCTCTGGGCATTCGACTGCATCCGGGAAGCAGGCTACCGATACAGTTCCAGCGTCTACCCCGTCAAGCACGACCACTACGGCATGCCCGACGCGCCCCGCTTTCCGTACGAATCCCGGCCCGGCCTCACGGAGATTCCGGTGACCACATCACGCGCGTTCAACCGCAACCTCCCCGCTGGCGGCGGCGGCTATTTCCGGCTGCTTCCCTACAGCCTTTCCCGGTGGCTGATCGGACGCGTGAACCGGATCGACCGCCGCCCGGCGATCTTCTACCTGCATCCGTGGGAGGTGGATCCGGATCAGCCTCGCGTGAGCGAGGCCGACGCGAAGTCCCGGTTCCGTCATTACATCAACCTCGACCAGACCGTGCCCCGGCTGCGCCGCCTGCTCGCGGACTTCCGCTGGGACCGGGTCGATCGCGTCTTCCTGGCGGGCGCATGAAGCACCACCAGGCCGAATTCGGAGACCTCCGCGCCATGGTCGACACCGTGACCGTCCGGCCGTATCGCGATGCCGACCGCGACCTCTGGGACGCATTCGTCACCGCGCAGCCTACGGGGACGTTCTTCCACCTCACGGGCTGGCGCGAGATCATCGAGAACGTCTTCCGGCACCGCACCCACTATCTGGTTGCGGAGTCAGCGGGAACCATCGTAGGAGTGCTGCCCCTCGCGGAGGTGAAGACCCGCCTGTTCGGCCACGCCGTCACCTCGCTGCCTTTCTGCGTCTATGGCGGCTGTGTCACGGACGACCCCGCGGTCGCGGGCGCGCTGCATCAGGCTGCCGCCGAGCTTGCGAGGGGTACAGGGGCAAGCCACCTGGAACTCAGAAACACGGTGGCTCGCGAACCCTCATGGCCGCGCCAGGATCTGTACGTGACGTTCCGCAAGGAGATCCTCCCCGAAGTCGAGGCGAACATGCTGGCCATCCCGCGCAAGCAGCGGGCGATGGTGCGCAAGGGGATCAAGGCGGGGCTGCGGAGCGAGATCGATCCGACGGTCGACCGCTTCTTCGACCTTTACGCGGACAACGTTCACCGTCACGGGACGCCTGCGCTGTCGAAGCGGTACTTTGCCGAGTTGAAGCGCGTGTTCGGGGACCGCTGCGAGTGCCTCACGATCGTGACCGCCGAAGGCGCACCGGTCTCCGGCGTCCTGTCCTTCTACTTCCGGGATGAAGTGCTACCCTACTACGCGGGGGACTACACCAGCGCCCGCGACCTGGCCGCAAACGACTTCAAGTACTGGGAGCTCATGCGACTCGCCTGCGAACGGGGCTGCCGCGTCTTCGACTACGGACGCAGCAAGCAGGGGACGGGATCCTTCGATTTCAAGAAGAATTGGGGTTTCGAACCGACGCCGCTCCACTACGAGTACCAGCTCTTCAAGGGCGATCGCGTTCCCGAGAACAATCCGCTCAACCCGAAGTACCAGCTGATGATCCGGACCTGGCGTCGCCTGCCGCGCGCCGTGGTGAATGCGCTCGGGCCGCATCTGGTCCGGGGACTCGGTTGA
>CAZEDA010000569.1:0-2589 GCA_964510915.1 uncultured Rhodocyclaceae bacterium
CATCACGCCGCCCTCGCCAGAGCACCTACCTGGCAGGTCTTGTGATCGATGTGATACTGGAACTCGTCGCGGAAGTGCTTGATGAAGGCGCGCACCGGCATCGCCGCGGCATCACCGAGCGCACAGATCGTGCGGCCCTGGATGTTGTCCGCGACGGAATTCAGCATGTCGAGATCCTCGGGCCGCCCTTTGCCGTGCTCGATGCGATGGACCATCCGGTAGAGCCAGCCGGTGCCTTCGCGACAGGGCGTGCACTGACCGCAGGACTCCTCGTGATAGAAGTAGGACAGCCGCTCGAGGCAGCGAACCATGCAGCGGGTGTCGTTCATGACGATCACGGCGCCGGAACCGAGCATCGACCCCGCCTTCGCGATGGAGTCGTAGTCCATGTCGGTCTGCATCATGATCTCGCCCGGCAGCACCGGCATCGACGAGCCGCCCGGGATGCAGGCCTTGAGGGCACGGCCCTCGCGCATGCCGCCCGCCATCTCGAGCAGTTTTGCAAACGGAGTGCCGAGCTTCACCTCGTAGTTGCCCGGTCGGGCGACATCGCCGGATACCGAGAACAGTTTGGTGCCGCCGTTGTTCGGCTTGCCCATCTGGAGGAACGCTTCACCCCCATTGAGGATGATCCACGGCACGGCCGCGAAGGTTTCGGTGTTGTTGATGGTCGTCGGCTTGCCGTACAGACCGAAGCTCGCGGGGAACGGCGGCTTGAAGCGGGGCTGCCCCTTCTTGCCCTCGAGCGATTCGAGCAGCGCCGTCTCTTCGCCGCAGATGTAGGCGCCGAAGCCGTGATGCGCATGCAGCTGGAAGCTGAAGTTCGACCCGAGGATGTTTGCCCCGAGGAACCCGGCCGCGCGCGCTTCCTCCAGGGCTTCCTCGAAGCGTTCGTAGGCTTCCCAGATCTCGCCGTGGATGTAGTTGTAACCCACGGTGATGCCCATCGCGTAGGCGGCGATCGCCATGCCTTCGATCACGACGTGCGGGTTGTAGCGCAGGATGTCACGATCCTTGAACGTGCCGGGCTCGCCTTCGTCGGAATTGCACACGAGGTACTTCTGCCCCTCGTAGTTGCGCGGCATGAAGCTCCACTTGAGCCCGGTGGGGAAGCCCGCACCACCACGGCCGCGAAGAGCCGATTTCTTGACTTCGTCGATGACGGCGGCCTGCGTGATGCCTTCCGTGAGGATCTTGCGCAGCGCTCCGTAGCCGCCGCGGGCCACGTAGTCCTGGAGGCGCCAGTTCGTGCCGTCGACGCCCTTCATGATGAGGGCGTCCGGTCCGTAGATGTCCGTCGGGAACGGCGGATACGACGATCTCATTTCGCAAGCTCCGCAAGCAGTTCGTCGATCTTTCCGGGCGTCATGCCCGTCAGCATGCGTTTGTTGTTGTGAAGGATCACGGGTGCATCACCGCAGGCGCCGAAGCACTCGCCTTCCTTCAGCGTGACGGCACCATCGGGCGTCGTCCCGTTCCAGCCGATGCACAGCTTCTTCTGCAGGTGGTCTGCGGCTTCGTTCGCACCGGACAACGCACAGGGCAGATTGGTGCAGACCGTGAGCTTGTGACGACCGATCGGGTTCAGGTCGTACATCGAGTAGAAGGTGGCAACCTCGTACACCGCGATCGTCGGCATGCCGAGGTACGCGGCAACCGCATCCATCAGGGGCGCGGTGAGATGCCCGTTCTCGGTCTGGACGATGGTCAGTGCAGCCATCACGGCAGATTGCTTCTGGTCGCCCGGATACTTCGCGAGTTCCCGGTCGATCCGGGTCCGCGCGTCCGCTGAAAGTCCGGTGTCGTCGCTCATCGATCGATCTCGCCAAACACGATGTCCATGGTTCCGATGATCGCCACGGCGTCCGCGATCATGTGCCCGCGCCCCATCTCGTCCATGGCGGCGAGATGCGGGAAACCCGGCGCGCGGATCTTGAGCCGGTAGGGCTTGTTGGCACCGTCGGACACCAGATAGATGCCGAACTCGCCCTTGGGCGCTTCCACCGCGGCATAGCACTCACCCTCGGGCACGTGCATGCCTTCGGTGAAGAGCTTGAAGTGGTGGATGAGTTCTTCCATGTTCGACTTCATGTCGACACGGGACGGGGGTGCGACCTTGTGGTTGTCGGTCATCACCGGCCCCGGATTGGCTCGGAGCCACTGCACGCACTGCTTGATGATCCGGTTCGACTGACGCATCTCTTCCACGCGGACGAGATAGCGGTCGTAGCAGTCACCGTTCACGCCGATCGGGATATCGAAATCCATCCGGTCGTAGACTTCGTAGGGCTGCTTCTTGCGCAGGTCCCAGGCGATGCCGGAACCTCGGATCATGGGTCCGGTAAAGCCAAGCTGCAGTGCACGCTCGGGACTCACGACGCCGATGCCGACGGTGCGCTGCTTCCAGATACGGTTCTCGGTCAGCAGCGTCTCGTACTCGTCGACGAGCTTCGGGAACCGGTTGGCGAAATCCTCGATGAAGTCCAGCACCGAACCCTGGCGGTTCTCGTTCAGGCGGCGCACGTCCTCCGCGGACTTGATGGCCGACACTTCGTACTGGGGCATGCGGTCCGGGAGATCGCGGTAGAC
>CAZEDA010000570.1:0-2585 GCA_964510915.1 uncultured Rhodocyclaceae bacterium
TGGCGGCGCGGGCGGGCATTCCGCTCGAAGACATGGAGTTCTGGCAGTTCCACCCGACCGGCGTGGCCGGTGCCGGCGTGCTCATCACCGAGGGCGTCCGGGGCGAGGGCGGTTACCTGCTCAACAAGAACGGTGAGCGGTTCATGGAGCGCTATGCGCCCACCATGAAGGACCTGGCAAGCCGCGACGTCGTGTCCCGCGCCATGGCCACCGAGATCAAGGAAGGGCGCGGCTGCGGCAAGGAAGCCGACCACATCCTGCTCAAGCTGGACCACCTGGGCGTGGACGTCGTGGAAAAGCGCCTTCCCGGCATCCGCGAGATCGCCAAGAAGTTCGCCAACGTCGACCCGGTGAAGGACCCCATCCCGGTCGTGCCCACCTGTCATTACCAGATGGGCGGCATCCCGACCAACTACCACGGTGAGGTCGTCGTGCCCACGCCGGGCAACCACAGCACCGTCGTGCCGGGCTTCTACGCCGCCGGCGAGTGCGCGTGCGCGTCCGTGCACGGCGCCAACCGGCTGGGCACCAACTCGCTCACCGACCTGCTGGTCTTCGGCAAGGCCTCCGGGAACCGTGTGATCGAGTATCTGAAGGAAAACCCCGGACACAAGGACCTCCCGGCCGATGCCGGTGAGGTGAGCCGCGCCAGACTCGCGCGTCTCGACAGCCAGACCAAGGGCGAGAGCGTCTTCGAGGTCGGCGCCGAGATGCGCCGGACCATGCAGGCGCACTGCGGCGTGTTCCGCTTCCCGGACATGCTGACCGAGGGCGTGGCCCGCATCAAGGAAGTCACGGAGCGCGTGAAGCGCACCGAGATCCAGGACAAGAGCAAGACGTTCAACACCGCCCGGATCGAGGCGCTGGAGCTGGACAACCTCATCGAGGTGGCCCGTTCCACCATGATCTGTGCCGAGGCTCGCAAGGAAAGCCGCGGTGCGCACGACCGCGCGGACTACCCGAAACGGGACGACGAAAGCTGGCTCAAGCACTCCCTGTGGTACTCCTCGGACAACCACCTGGAATACAAGCCGGTCGTGCTGAAGCCCCTGACGGCCCAGTCGTTCGAGCCGAAGGTGCGCAGCTACTAGGACGTCTGGTGTGTACGCGTCGGCCGTTGGCCGCCGCCCGTGCACACCAGCCGGGAAAGTCAGCGCACCGGCCTTGGGGCGGCCCGGCGCCCGGTGCGAGGGAAAGGCAACGTAGGGACACCGCAGTCCGTGGCGGCACCACGGACGGCATAGCGAAGAGGCACCGATGAAATTCAGGATCTACCGGTACGACCCGGAGAAGGACTCCAAACCGTACATGAAGGAGTACGACGTGGCGCTGGAACCCAGCGACCGCATGCTCCTCGACGCACTCGTGCGCATCAAGTCCCTGGACGACAGCCTGTCGCTGCGCCGGTCCTGCCGCGAAGGGGTGTGCGGTTCCGATGCCATGAACATCAATGGCAAGAACGGGCTCGCCTGCATCACCAAGCTCGCCGATCTCAAGGAACCGGTGGAACTGCGCCCGCTGCCCGGCCTGCCCGTGATCCGCGACCTCATCGTGGACATGAGCCAGTTCTTCAAGCAGTACCACTCGATCAAGCCCTACCTGCAGAGCAAGGACCCCGCGCCCGAGAAGGAGCGGCTCCAGTCCCCGACCGACCGTGCGGAACTCGACGGGCTGTACGAGTGCATCCTGTGCGCGTGCTGCTCCACGTCCTGTCCGTCGTTCTGGTGGAATCCCGACAAGTTCGTGGGGCCCGCCGGTCTGCTGGCGGCTTACCGGTTCATCGCCGACAGCCGTGACCAGGCCACCAACGAGCGCCTGGACGACCTCGAGGATCCGTACCGTCTGTTCCGCTGCCACTCCATCATGAACTGCGTGGACGTCTGCCCGAAGGGTCTCAACCCGACCAAGGCGATCGGCCGCATCAAGGACATCATGGTCAAGAGGATGGTCTGACGATGCCTGATGCCCGGGGGAGGGCTGGGTTTTCCACGTTCGGGAGTGCGGTCCATGGGTGAGATGGACCGGCTCCGCTGGCGCTGCCGACGCGGGCTCCTCGAGCTCGACATCGTCCTCACGCGCTTTCTCGACGGCCCCTACGCGGCCCTCACCTCCGAGCAGCGCGATACTTTTTCAGCCCTGCTGACACTTGCCGATAACGATCTCTGGGACCTCGTGGCGGGGCGCTGCGACGCGCAGACGCCGCCCGAACAGGAGATCGTCGAGCGTCTTCGGCAGGCCTGAACCCCGGGATTGATGCAAAGCAACAATTCCGACGGAATGCCCTTACAATGAAAGTCTTCTTCCGGAATCCGAATCGGAGCAGGTGATGAGCAGCCAAGACAAAGCGACCGTCAGCTTCACGGACGGCACACCCAATATCGAACTGCCGATCCTGAAGGGCGTTGCCGGCCCGGACGTGATCGATATCCGCAAGCTCTACGGCCAGACTGGCAAGTTCACATACGACCCCGGTTTCCTGTCCACGGCCTCCTGCCAGTCCCGCATCACCTACATCGACGGCGACAAGGGCGAACTGCTGTACCGCGGCTACCCCATCGATCAGCTGGCACGCCAGTGCGACTTCC
>CAZEDA010000571.1:0-2560 GCA_964510915.1 uncultured Rhodocyclaceae bacterium
TTGCCTGGAGCGGCCTCGCCGATGCCGCCACCGCGGTCGGCGTCGCGCCGTACACGCTGCTGCACGCCGGGCCGCCGTTCCGCGACCCGCTGCGGCCCTCGGCCCCGGTCCTGTCGTCCGCCGTACTGGCTTGCGTTCACGAAGGCTGGGCGGCGAACGAAATCGAAGCCGAAGCCCTGATCGCCGAGGGACGTGCCCGCCTGGTTCCCGCGCAGCACTACGGAGTCGTCACGCCGCTCGCGGAGGTGGTATCGCACTCGACGCCGCTCACCCGAGTTTCCGATCTGGACGATGAGTCCGTCGTCGCCTGGGCGCCGCTGCCGAGCGGCAATGGCCCGCAGATGCGCTTCGGCACGCGCAACCCAGCGGTGCTCGATCGTCACGCGTGGCGCGACAGCGTGCTGGCGCCGGCGCTGGCGGGCATCCTCGACGAGCCCATCGATCTGCTCGCTCCGGCCCGCGCGAGTCTCGCGGCGGACGAGGATCTGCACTCCGCGACCTCGCACGCCACCGCGACGCTTGCTGCGGAAATCGACTCCCGGCTCGGCACGCACCACCCGCATCGCGAGCAGATCGCCACGATGCTCGCCGCCTCGCCGCTGTTCTTCCTCACGTTCTGGATGGCCGCCTGTCGCACGCTGCTGCTGGGCAATGCGGAAGCGATGCCGTCGCTGCTGATCGGCCTCGCGGGCAACGGGCAGGACGTGGGGCTGCTGCTGGGGCTCGATCCGATGGCGTGGACCGTGGCGAGCGGCACGCCGCCCGAGGGCACGCGCCTGGATCCGTCGAACACGGCCCCCGTCTGTCCGATGATCGGTGACAGCGGCGTGATCGACATCGCGGGCTTCGGCGGGCAATGCCCGCGCGACGCGCCGGCGTCGGCGTGGCTGGAAGTGCATCACGGCAACCTGGGCGCTCGCATCGGCCTCGACCTGCGCAAGGTGCTGAGTCAGGGCGCCCTGCCCCGCGTGCACATCGGCATGATCGGCGCGGACGGCCAGGCCGGACTGCTCGGCCGCGGCGTCTACCGACCGCCGGCGGCGCTCTTCCGCGCAGCGATGACCGAGGCGATCGCCCGCACGATGCCGACGTAACCGGTGCAGCGGCACAGGTTGCCCGCGAGTTCCACCCGGATCCTCGCTTCGTCCGCGTTCGGCAGGCGCGTGACGATGTCTCTCGCCGTGATGAGCATGCCCGGCGTGCAGTAGCCGCATTGCAGCGCGTGGTGTTCGCTGAAGGCCTCGCGAAGGGCGGCCATGACCGGGTCGTCGTCGAAGCCTTCGATCGTGCGTACCTCGGCGCCCTCGCAGGTGATGGCGAGCGTGAGACAGGACCGCGCGGGCGCGCCGTCCACCTGCAGGGTGCAGGCACCACATACGCCGTGCTCGCAACCGAGGTTGGTGCCGGTGAGGCGCAGCTCTTCGCGCAGGAGATCGGCGAGGTGCGTTCTCGGCGCCACGCGCGTGGCGACCGGCTTGCCGTTGACGGTGAAGTGAAGGGTTTTCATCGCGAAGGCGCGCGTCTCATCGGGCGATCAATCGGTCGCGGGCGCGGCGCAGCGCAACCGCATGGACGTGGTGCTCGAAACTGCCGGGCTCGAAGCCTGCCGCGGTCACGGCGGCTTCCGAGGCTTCGGCGGATGCGAGGAGGTCGCGCGCATCCGCGACCACCACCGGCGGGCCGTCCGTGGCGCCGATCACGGCGCGGCACACGCCTCGTTCGGGGTCGTCCGCGAAGCCGGCGATCGCATCCGCGAACTCGCCGGGCTTGCGGTTGAACTTGTAGTAGCTGAATCGCGCGGCGGCAGACCAGCCGGGAAGACGCACCGACACCACGAGTTCATCCGGTGCGAGCTTCGTGGCGAGCGGACCTTCCACCAGGCTTTCCGCCGGCACCTGCCTTTCCCCGGTCACGCCCCGCACGTCGAGTTGCGCATCGAGCAGGGCCATCGTGCTCACCCAGTCCGCAGCGGGATCGGCGTGCGCAAGACTGCCGCCGAGAGTGCCGCGATTGCGCACCGCGCGGTACGCAATGCCGTGGGCGATGACAGCGAGGAAAGCGCCCACCGGTCCGGGCACGGCGCCGTCCTCGATGGCGGCATGCGTGACGCCGGCACCGATCACGAGCCCGTCGGGAGTCTGCGTGCACTCGCGCAGTTCGTCGATGCTGCGCACGTCGATCAGCATCGACGGCCGGGCGAGACGCAGGTTCAGCAACGGGCCGAGAGACTGTCCGCCGGCGAGATACTTCGCATCCTCGTCCCCGCTCGCGTAGAACAGCAGAGCTTCCTCGACGGAGTGCGCCCGTTCGTAGGAAAACGCCGGCGCCTTCATTGCACTCCCCGCTTCGCGGCGGCGATGGCGGCCAGCACCCGCCGCGGCGTGATGGGGCTTTCGGTGATCTCGACGCCGAGATCGGCGAGTGCATCGTTGACGGCATTGGCGATGGCAGCAGGCGGTGCGATCGCCCCGCCTTCTCCGATGCCCTTCTGGCCGAAGAACGATAGCGGCGACGGCGTCTCCATGTGTTCGAGGCGGATCGCCGGCACTTCGGTGGCGCC
>CAZEDA010000572.1:0-2542 GCA_964510915.1 uncultured Rhodocyclaceae bacterium
TGGGTCATCTGCTCGGCGAGCATCTGCAGGTCGGTGGAGCCGAACTGGTTGGTCACGGTCTCCACCGCGCCGGCGTCGCCGTAACGGGTCTTCGGCTTCGCGCAGCCGGCAACGGCCAGCACGGTCACGGCAAGGAGGAGGGCCGCAGCCCAGGGAAGTCGCTTGGTGGTCGTCATCAGTGTTGTCTCCTCGGGGTGGGGCGCCGCGGTCACTCCTGACCCATCACGATGAACTTGAAGTCGCGCACTTTGGTGTTCGGCGCCACCGTGGAGATGGTCTGTCGGGAGGAACCGTAGAGCATCACGGGCTTCCAGGACTCCTCGTCGGCGGCACGCATGCCCTCGACGTCGGCCCAGCGGAACTTGTAGAGCAGACGTTCCACATCGCTCTCGTCGTTGTGCACGACGACGTCGACCTTCAGCAGATCGCCCGTGGTGGTGCAGCGGATCTCCTCGATCTCGACGTCGGGCGGGCTCTTGCCTTCCTTCGCGACCTTGGCCTTCACCAGGTCGTCCATGGAACTGATCTTGGCGTCACCAATGGGGCAGCCGAAGGCGTAGCCCTCCTTTTCGAATCCTTTCTTGCTGCCGCAACCGGCGACGAGCGCGGCGGCCAGCAGCGCGACGGTCAGGGGGGCGTACTTCATTGCACAGTCCTCCTCGATGGGGAACGGGGTGTGGGAAATTCCAGGGTGTCGACCTCAGCATACAACGGTTCATCGGCCGTCACGGCCTGCGCACTTTGCAGCCCGGGAACGCCGGGCGGCATGCCCGGGGCGCCGACTGGGCTCACGAACGCCCGGCCGCGAATCAGCCTCACCGCCACCAACGCGTGGCGGGCGGCAAGGTTCACGTCGAAATCGGTGCTGCCCGAGGAAGAACGGATGGAGACGGCGTGCTGCCCGCGGGGCAGGCGCACCCGGGCGAGCGTCACCTGGCTGGGGAGCATCCGCCAGCCGCGTTCATCCGCCTGCTCCAGCACCGCGCCGCCGATCTGCATGGCGATGAGGGCCAGCGCGGAGCCGAGCGCGTCCTCGCGGCTGCGGCGGCGGTCCATCATCTGCTCCTGCATCTGGTACTGGGCGACGGCTTTCGAGGCCGAGCGCACGAAGGCGCGCAGCATGATGGCCGGCATCTCGTCCTTGAGGGCGCGACGGGCCATGGTGTCGAGATCGAGGATGTGGGCGACTTCGACCTGGCGCTCGTGACCGATCAGCACTTCGGGGGCGATGTAGGGCGGCTCCGGCGGGATCACGGGGAAGGACACGGGAATCTGGATGAACACGCCGCTCGACACGATCGGCACCGGGATACTGAAGCTCTGCGACAGCCGCCCGGCGACGGAGCCGGTTTCGATCACCATCAGCACATCGCAGAAGCCGTCGTCGGCGGCGCCGACGCGGTCGTCGAGACCTGCCAGGGCCTTTTCCAGCAGCGGCTGTCCCGGCCGCAGTTCGATGGCCTTGCGATAGCCCGGGGCGCTCAGACTGGGTTCGCCGAGCGCCTCGTAGACGAATCCGGCGAGATAGTGGGAGAGCGCATTCTGGTAGCCGTTGCGCAGCGCGTTCTCCTCGGGCGTGTCGAGCGTCTGCACCGGGTACCCGCTGATCTCGCGCACGCTCGGGTTCACGCCGCGGGCCCGGGCTTCCTCCTCGACCTTGCGGTACTCCGCTGCGCGGATCTCGGCGATCAGGTCCTCCCGTTCGTGGGTCCGCTTGATGGCGACCCGGGCGTTGTCCCAGTCGCCCTCGGCGAGATGATTCATGGCCATGCGGGTGGTCACCAGCACTTTCTCGAAGTCATGGCCCTCGTAGGTCCGGACCCGGTCGTTGAGCAGATAGCTGCCGAAGTTCGACGCCGAGCGCGTCGGGTCCAGGCGCCAGGCGTCCTCCCAGGCCTTGATGACGGCATCCGCGGCGGACAGCGCCTCGAAACTGCCCTTGAGATCGCCGTCGAGGCGGCGCAGTTCCGCGGTTTCGAGATGGAAGAGGAGATCCTTTTCGTCGCCGCCGCTGTTGCGCCGGACGATCTTCTGCGCGCCCTTGAGGTCGCCCGAGGCCACGCGGCTCAGGGTTTCCTCCATTTCCGTCCGGTAGCTGCGGAAGGCGCCGCAGCCGGTGAGGCTCGCGAACAGGAGGGCGATGAGGAGCCAGCGCAGAGCGGGAAAGCCGTGCCCCTGGGCGGGGCGGGAAAGCATCAGCAGCATCTGACACGACACCGGAGACTCGCCCGGGCAGGACGCAGTGCCATTCTGCCACCTCCGTACCCGCTGCCGCCGGCCCGGGTAGGGCGGCGGTGCGGGCTGGCGGGGCAGACCCGACGGGCGTGCAAGGCGTTCAGCGGATCAGCACGCCCCAGGGGGTGTCTCCCACCGGGATCTCCTTGATCACGGCGTTCGTCTCGGTGCTGATCACGGAAACCGAGTTGGAGCGCCCGTTGGCAACGTAGACCTTGGCGCCATCGGGCGAGATCGCCAGATTCCAGGGGCGCTTGCCGACCGCCACGGTGGCGATCACGGCGTTGGTGGCGGTATCGATGACGGA
>CAZEDA010000573.1:0-2534 GCA_964510915.1 uncultured Rhodocyclaceae bacterium
CCGAGAGCGTCATGTGCCAGCGGCGCCAGAAGTCCGAGATGTTGAACGACCGGTAAGGCGAGTCGAAGTTGTATGGCAGACGGATGTTGAACATCAGGGACAGGCCCACCGCCATGTCGGAGTATCCGGAGAAATCGAAGTAGAGCTGGAACGTGTATGCGAGTGCACCGACCCAGGCTTCGCCCGCATGCACGGCGGTGCCGCCATCCGCGGCGCCGAACACGGCATCGGCATAGGGACTGATGCTGTCCGCGAGCACGATCTTCTTGAACAGGCCGATCGCGAAGATGGAGGCGCCGGCGGCGACGTTCGCACCGTTGATGCGATAGGTGGATGCCTCGCCGAACTGCGGCATCATCTGCGCGTGGTGCAGCACGGGCCCGGCCACGAGGTGCGGGAAGTACGTCACGAACAGGCCGTAGTGCGTGGGCCGGTATTCGGCGATGCCCTTCTGGTAGGTGTCGGCCAGAAACGCGATCTGCGTGAAGCTGAAGAACGAGATGCCGATGGGCAGCGTGATGTGGTCGATGTTCCAGCCCAGGCCGAGCAGGCTGTCCAGCGACCCCACGAAGAAATTGGCGTACTTGAAGTACGAGAGCAGTCCGAGGTCGAAGACGATGCCGAGAATCAGCCAGCGCTTCGCCCTGGCGCGCCCCGGCGAGCCGTCACCGCCTGCGACGTTGCGCGCGATCCGGTGCCCGAAGAAGAAGTTCGCGGCGATGGAGCCCAGCAGCAGGAGCGTGAACTCCGGCATCCAGTAGCCGTAGAAGAACACGGAGGCCAGGAACAGCCAGCCGGCGGCAGCAGCCTGCGAGTGGCGGCCGAGCAGGTAGAACACGACGAACACCACCGGCAGGAAGCCGCACGCGAAGGCTAGCGTCGTGAAGAGCATGGAGTGTTCGGGTCGGGTGCTGGAAGTGCGCCGGAGGGCGGATCGTCGAAATCGTCCTGGTCGAACCCGGATTTACGGCCCGCGGAGCACGACCTTGAGGCTGTGCCCCTGCTGGCGATCAGGGCAGGACGTGCTGTCCGCGCAGGCGCGGTTTCAGGGCATCCGGGACTTCCACCTCGAAGCCCAGGATCGCGGCCGACAGGGACTTGCCGTAGTTGTCGAGGCACAGGCTGCGGGAGACCCCGCCGCCGAGCGCACCGTGGGCCACGAAATTGAGCGCGGCCAGGCCGTCAACTTCGTACCGGAGGACCGGTCCGGTCACGGTGCCGGCGTAGTACGCAAGAAAGCGATCGGCCGTGAGCTGATCCTTCAGGTACGGGTAGAAGTCCGGCTCGTAGGCGATGACCGAGATGTTCGACGTGTTGCCCTTGTCGCCGGAGCGGGTGTGGGCGAGGTGCTGAAGCTTCACCTTCATGTCAGCTCTCGAAGAATTTGATGGAGGGTTGGATGCGGTCGCGCGGCACCAGCGAAGACCACACGCCGATGATCTCGCGGGTGCGGTCCTGGTGGGGCACACGCTTGCCGGTGTGGCCCACGCCGGAGACGGCCATGCCGTCCACTTCGCGGCCCACCTTGATCGCCTCTTCCCGCGTGCGGGTCCGCGCAGCCACACGCACGGCGATCTCGTAGGGCTCGGGCTGGTGCTGCGGCGACATCGCGCCGTGGATGGCATTCAGGCCCAGGAAGTCGATGCGGATCTCCTCGGCGTCGAGCTTCACGATCTTGAAGCGCTCCTCGAGAATCTTCTTCGCGAGCTGGGCCCGACGCAGCGCGCCCGGCCCGGCGTAGAAGAACATGTCCTCGCCGATGAAACCTTCCGTGCAGCCGATGGACACCTTGAGCGTTGGCGTACGCGGCTTGCCGCCGATGTTGGAGACGCGCACGCGGTCCGGCCCGACCTGTTCCAGGTGGGTCGTGGTGAAGTCGACCACGACGTCCGGCGTGATGTAGTTGGCCGGGTCGTGCACTTCGTAGAGCAGCTGCTCCTTCACGGTCATGAGATTCACCGCGCCGCCGGTCCCCGCGACCTTGGTGAGCACGGCGCTGCCGTCGGGCATGACCTCCGCGATGGGGAAGCCGAAGTTCCACGGTTCGGGCACGTCCTTGAAGCCAGGGTCGGAGAAGTAACCGCCGGTCACCTGCGCACCGCACTCCATGAGATGCCCGAGGCCGTTGCCGGCGCCGAGGCGGGCGTGGTCGAGGGCGTCCCAGCCGAATTCGTACATCATCGGCGCCATGAAGATCGAAGGATCGGCCACGCGCCCCGTGACCACGATCTGCGCGCCCTGCTTCAGCGCCGCCACGATGGGCTCGGCGCCGAGGTACACCTCGGCCGACACGAGCGACGGCGTGAGCGTTGAGGTGGGCTTGCCGTTCTCGAGGATGGTGTCCGTGAGTTCGAGCACGCGGTCGGTGATGAGCGAGCCGTTCACGGCAGCCACCTTCACGCCCTTGGCGCCGAAGTGCCGGAGCCAGTGCACGATCCGTTCGGCGGCGCCGTCCGGATTGATCCAGCCCTGATTCGAAATGATCTTCGTGCCGCGACGCAGGCAGCCCGGCAGCACGCCGCGCAGGCGGTCGT
>CAZEDA010000574.1:0-2534 GCA_964510915.1 uncultured Rhodocyclaceae bacterium
CGCTTTCGACCAGGAACATCACCGCGTTGATCGCCAGCAGGAGCTTCAGGACCCTGGCCTGCCCGGCGTTGCTGACCTCGACTTCACACTCACACGACACGACTGAAATCTCCCAGGACGTCCGCCTCTCCAGACAACGGGCGGCCGGAGCCGTTCACCGGACTGTTCCGCCGGGGGGGCGCCGGCAGGCCTGCAGGACGACCGGGAGATTTTCCACCACTCGAGCGTGGAATGCACCCACGGTCGCGGCGGTGCCCCCCGGGTGGTGTCCGAGCCAGACCTCCGAAGCGACCGCGTGGGCTATCCGGACCGTCCCTAGCGCATCGAGTTCAGCCCGAACATGTTCCCCTCCGTGTCCATGCACACCGACACCCAGCCAAACGGGCCAATCGAGAACTTGGGGCGCAAGACCTTGCCGCCAGCCGCGGGTACCCGCCCCTGTTCCACCTCGCAGTCCTCGACACTGAAGTAGACCATGGTGCCGCCGGGTCCCGGGCGCGCGTGGGACGACTTAACGAGCGCGCCGCCAGCGCCGTATGCGCTCATGTTCGCGGAGAAAGCCCGCATGACCGACTCTCGTGTCGGATCATCGATCGGCTCCAGCCGCTGTCGGAATACCGCCTCGTAGAAGGCCGAAGCGCGGTCCATGTCCTCCACATACAGATCGAACCAGCCCACTGCGTTTGCCCTGTCCATCGCATCCTCCTCGGTTACGGGTGAGGCCTCAGGCTAGCGGGCTTGTCCTGCGCGGTCTTGTATGGATCAGACACCGAAGCGTTTGCGGTACTGCACCGGGGTGTAGCCGATCGCCTCCCGAAAGGCATGGGTGAAGTGGGCCTGATCGGCATACAGATCGAGGTAGTGCCTTCGGAACGACTGCTGCAGACGCAGCACCTTGAGCAGGTCGTGAGGGGCGAAGCCTGTGGACCGCTTCAGTGTGCGCTGCAGCTGCCGGGGGGAAAGGTCAAGCAGCGCCGCCATGTCTGCCACGGATCGGATGGCGTCGAGATTCGACAGGATGCGTGCGGTGACCGTGTTCGCACGGACGTGGCCCTCCGCGATGCACCATCGCACGAGTTCCGAGAGCCCATGCGTCATGGCGCTGAACTCGAGACCCACCAGGAGCCGGTTGGTCTCGATGAGGGGCAATGCACCCAGGTACGGCGTTCCGACGTACCTGTTCGACAGCTCGTTCCGGTCGCCCTGCCATACCCCAGGATAGAGCTGCACCCCGACATAGTGAAACGACTTGCCAAGGTTGAGAGTCGTGGCCTCGGTATGGAGTGCCGTGATGCCTGCAATCGAGGTGTCGATCTGGTTGAACAGAAGGTTCACGCATGCGTCGGGCAGTGCGTGGTAACTGAAGTCCTCCTGCAGCGTGGCAAGCGTCCGAAGCTCCCAGAAGCAGTGAACCACGTCGGCGAGATCGCCGGAGGGGGACAGCTCCGAATATCGAACGGACTGTCCACGAAACGAAAACCCATCCTGAGCGGGAGAGTACATGGGGCGAAAGTCGGCGCGAGCAAGTCGGCGGGAATGAACCGCCTTCGGTTTCCCGGAGCGCTCCGGGTTCGAGTCAGGCCGCCTCGGCCGACTCTCGTCGCCGCCGATAGTACGATCGTTTACACGCGCATGAAGTGCGAGTCGCCGCAAGTACCCTTGCGACCCCTACTCGCAGGTGCCGCCCCAGTCACCAACCACTGTGTTGCCGTCGGCCCGCGTCTGCCTGTACCAGCCCGATCTCTTCACCTTCGCATACTTTCCGGTGCCGCTCAGGACCTTCCAGGTGGCGAGATAGTCCCCGGGCGTGTACGCACTCTGGACAGTCATCTCATCACCGTCCTTGTCAGTTCGCTTGCAGATCCAGTCTTGACACTCGCCGATCAGGACATGTGATGGCTCCGTGGGGTCGTTGCTGATGCTGACGCTCGTCGAGCCGACATTGACGTAGTGCCCCGAGCAGTTGTCGTCCGCAGCGCAAAGGCCAGGGATGGCAACAAAAGCGGCGACGGCGCCGAGCGAAAGAAGGAAAGGTCCGTTACGCATGAATGCTCCCGAAACGAGATATGGCACGCGTGCCGGACACTGCCGACTCGCGCGATGACCGCTTCAAGCGCAAACCGCAATCGCGGGCGCGCTCTCGACGGGCATGCAAGATATCCCTTCGCCTTTCGCAATCTCTTGATGTGGCGCAACGTTCCTCCACGACGCGTCTTCAGCGGTCGTGGACGGTCACGGCGTGCTCGAAGGTGCCGGGAAGCAGTGGCGCTTCGAAGTCGATGGCGAGGACCTGGAGGCAGCTTTCGACGGGACGGAAGTTCGGCATCGGCGACCACTCCGCAGCCAAGCTGATGCGACGATGATGCCGAGGGGGAGACCCCGGATCGAGGGGTAGGAGGGGGTTCTTCCCCAGCTTCAACGCTCGAGCCAACCCCGACCGCGGAGGCAGGTGCTGTAAGCCGGGGGCGCGGAGATAGTACGACTGCCGCCGGCCCGACTTACGGCGCCTGCCGTAACGGGTCGGCGGTTGAGTG
>CAZEDA010000575.1:0-2520 GCA_964510915.1 uncultured Rhodocyclaceae bacterium
CGACAACTCGCACCATACGATTCACGACATCGATGTTCGACGTCTCGAAGGAGCGCCGGAATCCGGTCAATCCGATCGCCGGAGAGTCCTTGCTGCTTTGGCTGCAGGAAAGGGCGCGCCCTCGGTTCGACGTTTCCGAGCCGGACGCGGAGGATTGGGGCTGGTACGCATCCGTGGTCTGTGAGGGTCGTCATTACATGCTCGGCGCCAGTGCGTCGGATGATGAAGGCGGCGAGCGAGAGTGGGTGTTGCAGATCGTCAAGCAGCGCTCGTTGGGCGAAAAGCTGCTCGGTCGGGAGAAGATGGCCAAGAACGACGAGTGCGCGTCGTTCTTTCAGCGACTCCTCGAGAGCGAGGCGGATTTCAAAGGCGTGACCGTCGACGAGGCGGGGTAGCAGAGGTGTCCCCCCGCTAGTTGTGACTGACCTGTCTCCTGTCTGAACGGCTGTACCCATGGAACAAGATGAAGTTCAGTTACCGAAAAGTGATCTGGAACGACTGGCCGGCTCTCGCGGCGTCGATTGCGGTGCCGATCACCTGGATCATCCATTTCGCCATTCCGCGTCTGCAGCGCAGCGTGGTGCCGTTTCCGCTCTGGTTCTCGGCGAGCTTGTCCGTCGCGCTTGTCGCAGTTCTGTTGTGGCGTATCCGTCGGGTCAGCCGGCTTTTCTCGCGCGGCGCAAGGGCTGTCGGAGTGATCACAAGGGTCCTCATCGCGAAGGACCGTGGCCGCCTCGAGTTCGCCTTCGACGTGGATGGCGCGCGGGTCTGGGCATGGATGCCGGTTCACAAGACCAAGGCCGTTCTGTCACTGTCGCCGGGAGATCCGGTAGAAGTGCTGTTCGACTCAGCCCGGCCGCGCAGCGCTGTCGTTCGGCACCTCTTTGAGCCATGACGGCCTGACGGATCTCGTCCGTCGCTTCCACCGTGCGGTTCGGTCGGATCGCGGGAAGAGGATCTTGCCGCCTGGCGATCTCCTATACTGCAAGCCCGTTTCAGCTGGACGGGCCTGAACGCTGGCAGGGAGAACCTCGTAGAGGAGGCGACATGAGCGACACCACTTTCCCGGTTTCCCCGGAGGTCACCCCCGGAGGTCTGCGGCAGTCGGTGGACTACGTGCATGAACTGCGAACCGCGCTGCGTCGACCGCTCGAAGCGCTTTGGACGCCGGAGAAGCCACTGGTGGCGTGCGACGCCGACCATGCGCTTCTTGCGGCGCTCAAATTGGCGTTCTACGAGCACCTGCCGCTGCGCCTGTCTCCCGATGCGATCTGGATCACCCTTGCCCGAGGGTTTGCCAGCCATGTGAACCTGCACGCGGAAGACCTCCGGCACAAGTTCGTCCGCCATGAGGGCCGGAAGAAGATCGAAGTCGAACGAAGAGATTTCTTCCCTGGTGCGAACAATCCCTGGCCTGAAGCATTCGCGGAGTTCAGCGATAGTGTCGTGAGTCAGACAGGTGGAATGGCGGCGCTTGTCACGGCGGACTTCAGCACAACCGGGCCGGTGGAACGGACGGTCTCGCAATTGATGGTGATGGAAAGCTTCAAGGCCTACTTCGAGTACGTGCTCTACGCCGGGTGTGGAATTCCCAGCGTGACCCTGACCGGGACGGTCGAGGACTGGCAGGTGTTGCGTGAACGGAGCCGCAAGTTTGCGGAGTACGGTCTGCGCGATTGGGTCGATGCGCTCGATCCGATTCTCGAGCAGTTCGAACGGGCCAAGGCCGGTCGTGCCGACAGACGATTCTGGCAGTCCATATTCCGGTACCGAAGCGGTTCCGGACCGGCCGTGATGACGGGGTGGGCCAATGTGCTGTTCCCGTACTTCAAGGACGAAAGTGACCAGCTGTTCACCAATCCCTATCTGAAAGATTGGGAGAAGCGTCTCGACGTCGACGACAGGCAGGACGAGGGTGAGCGGCGGGACGATCCCCAGGGAGTCGGAATGGATGCGATTCCGGGGTGTGTCACGGCGGTGCCCGTCAAAGTGTTCTGGGGCAACGTCGAAGCGGACATGCGTTTCGTGGGCGGCCTCTTGGGGGTATCGCAAGACGAGGCGACTCTGGCGGTGGAACCCGAGTGCGGGTGGGCCGTGATTTACGAAGAACCGGTGGATCCCCTGTCGCCGCGAGACCGGTGGCTTGAGGATCGGCGGCGAGGCCAGTCACTGCAATAGCCGGCGGGCCCGATGACCTCGATACCGAGACCCCCATGCCGGACGCGATGCCATGAATGCCTATATCTTGCTCTTGCGCGCGAGACATGATGCCGATCCTGCCTTCGCTCCAAGGCGGTCCGAAGGGAGGCTTTGGGATTGCGGTCGTGAGTCGCGCCTGATCGAGGACTGATCGCAACATGTCGCAATTCAGCGTGCCGTCCCTTGCCGCCCCCGGAGGCCTCGAGTTTCTGTGGGAATACCTCTTCCATCACCCGGCGCACGAGCGCGACGCTGCGCTGGCAAACTCGGATCAGTTGGCGTTTCTCGGGCATTGCGTGGAGCACATTGCGCACTCCCATG
>CAZEDA010000576.1:0-2519 GCA_964510915.1 uncultured Rhodocyclaceae bacterium
GTGCTGAAGGACCGCCTCGTCCGCGACGGCCGCTGGACCGAGAAGGGCAACTTCCTCGGCATGGGGCTGATGGGCCGCACGCTCGGGGTGGTCGGCGTGGGCAACATCGGCAAGGAGGTGCTGCGACTCGCGCGTGCCTTCGACCTGAAGCTGCTCGGTCACGACCCGAACGTATCGCAGCAGGACGTGCGCGATCTCGGCGTGACGATGACCGATCTCGACACGCTCCTGCGCACCTCCGACTTCGTCTCCGCCAACTGCCTGCTGGACGACAGGACCCGCGGGTTGTTCGGCGCGCGCGAGTTTGCGCTGATGAAGCCGACGGCCTACTTCATCAATACCGCACGCGGTCCCGTCATGCAGGAGGCCGCGCTGCTCGACGCGCTGCGCAACAAGACCATCGCCGGTGCCGCCATCGATGTGTTCGAAAAGGAACCCACGCCGGTCGACAACCCGCTGCTCGCGCTCGACAACGTGATCGTCGCGCCGCACGCCATCTGCCATACGGACGAATGCATGCGGATGCTGGGCGAGGGGGCTTTCCAGGCGGCGGTGGATCTCGCGAACGGTCGCAAGCCCAGGACCATCGTCAACACCGAAGCCCTGGCGAAGCCGGCCTGGGCCGGGAAGTTCCACGCCTGAGGACACTGCCATGCGAAACAATCCCGTGAAGGAAAAGCTGCTCCGCGGCGAATACGTCGGCGGCAGTTTCGGCTGGGAGTTCCTGGTGCCCGGACTCCCGCAGATCGTGAAGTCCTGCGGCGGCGAGTTCCTGCTCGTCGACATGGAACACAACGGCGCGACTTTCGATCAGGTGAAGACGCAGGCCGCGCTGTGCCGCGGCATCGGCATCGTGCCGATGGCCCGCGTGCCGACCCCGCAGTACAACCACATCGCGCGGGCGCTGGACGCCGGCGTGATGGGCATCATGGTGCCCATGGTGGGGTCTGCCGAGGAGGCCGCGCACATCGTGTCGTGCACCCGCTATCCGCCGGAAGGCCGGCGCGGCGCGGCATTCGGTTTCGCGGCGGATGACTACGAAGGCGGCGACGTGAAGGACATCATCCGCGTCGCCAATGCGCGCACGCTCGTGATCTGCCTCATCGAAACCGCCGAGGGCATCGAGAACATCGAGGCGATTGCCGCGGTGCCCGGAGTCGATGTTCTGTGGCTGGGGCACTTCGACCTCACCAACTTCCTCGGCATTCCGGCGCAGTTCGATCACCCGAAGTACGTGCAGGCGATCGACCGCATGGTCGCGGCCGCGAAGAAGCACGGCAAGGTGCTGGGTGTGATGACGGCGTCCGAAGCCTGGACCCGCCAGTACTGGGATCGCGGCTTCCGCCTGTTCGCGGCGGGGGTCGACGTCCATCTGCTGCAAGGCGCTCTGCGCGGGCACTTCAAGGTGCTCGATGCTCTTTCCACGAACCCCTGAGTTTCCATGACCGAACAGTACACACTGGGTTACAGCGATGCCGCGATGCGTTTTCTCGTCCGGCGCAAGCTCGAGACCCACGGCGCTTTCTTCATTCCTCACCTGAGCCCCGGGCTGCGCGTGCTCGATTGCGGGTGCGGTCCGGGCAGCATCACCTTCGGCATCGCGGCCCGCATCGGCGACGGTTCGGTGGAAGGCATCGACATGGATGGCCCGCAGATCGCCCTCGCCCAGCAGCGTGCGAAGGACGCGGGTGTCGGCAATGCGACCTTCCGGCAGGCGAGCGTGTACGAACTGCCCTACCCGGACAACCACTTCGACGCGATCTTCTCGCACGCCCTGTTCGAGCATCTGAAGGACACCGTCGGCGCCGCGCGCGAGTGTCTGCGCGTGCTCAAGCCGGGAGGGGTCATCGGGGTCGCCACGCCCGACTGGGAGGCATTCATCGTCGCGCCCGCGACGCCCGCGCGTCGTGCGGCCGTGCAGGCCTACGTGGACAAGCAGACCGCGAACGGCGGCGATCCCGGCACGGGCCGCAAGCTCGCCACGATCCTCGCGCAGGGCGGGTTCGCTTCGCCGCGCATGCACGCGCGATTCGAGGTCTACGATCCCATCACCGCCATCACGGAGGTCATGGCCGTGCAGTACGACCGCGACGGCATGCCGCAGCATGCGCAGGCCATGCGCGAACTCGAGCAGGACCCGATGGGCATGTGGGCGCAGGCGTGGGTGTCGTGCATCGCGAGGAAGCCGGGATGATGACCTACGATGCCACCGTCGCCCCCGACGCCGCTGCGTGGCTGGCGCTCGATGAGCAGACGCGAAGCGATGTCGTGGCCGAGTACCACCGCGTGAACCGCATCCCGGTCGCGCGGCGCGATCGGATGCTGCACTCCGCCATCCACGCGATCGTGGAAACGCAGATCGCCTCCAACGACCCGCCCGAGGTGGCCGAGGCCATGTCGCGGCTCACGGCGGCCGGTCTGGGGCGGCACGACGCCCTGCACGCCGTCGGGACGACGCTCGCGCGCTACCTCTTCTCCCTCTCGCGGGATGAGGGCGCCGATCAGGACGGCCATGCCCG
>CAZEDA010000577.1:0-2503 GCA_964510915.1 uncultured Rhodocyclaceae bacterium
TCGCCAGCCGCTCGATCGACCAGGTGGCCAAGCGCGTGCGCGTGTTCGAAGCGCCCTCCGAGGTCTAAGGGCATGCGGCACGGCCGGGAAGTCGTCCCATGCCGTCGCATGCGGTCCTGCTGCTGTAGGGGACAAAACGGGGGAACGAACGCTTTTCGATCCGACAAGATGCAGCATCTATGCATGCTGCAGCGGATGATCTGGACGACTCAGCGTGCCGACGCTGGAGTGCCGTCGCCCTGAAGTGGTTGAGTCAGGCGCGCTGGCCCGCTGCGGTGGGTTGCACCTTAGGGACAACCGCGGTTGTCGATGCCGGTGGTCTCCAGATCCAGATCGCGATCGGCGCCTGCAGGTCGTGCGAGGGCCGCCGATAGGGGAAGGACGCCTGAATTCGGAGGTCTGCCTCGTACCGGCGGATCAGCTTGCAGAAGGGACAGGATTCGTCGGTCGTGGCAGTGGATCCGTAGGCGGCAAGGTAGTGGCTGTGGCAGGACGGGCAGTTCACCAGGTCGAAGGCGGGCTCGCACGCGATCCAGATGCCATCGGTGTGGGCCGCGAGGTCGAAGGCGCGGTCGAAGCTGATGCGGTGCGGGTGCTCGCAGACGCAGCGGTAGTGGCGGTAGGCGGCCGGCAGGGCCTCGGTGGCGCCGAAGCCGTTGCGACGCAGGCGCTGGTACAGGGACATGGCGATCGAGGCCTCGGCGCGGTCGAGCAGGTTGGCCCGGTGGTACCACTCCGGCGAGTCCGGAGCGCGACCCCGCGCAGGGGGTCGCAGGCTGGAGGACAGCAGTGAGCGCAGCTCGTGCGCCGGAAGGCCGGTGATGTGCACCAGGGTCCTCACCCTGGCGCCGAGATCGGCGCAGTCGCGGGCCAGGCGCAGGGCCTGGAGCTGGCGCTCGAGGCGGGGCGGTGTGATCGTGCTCATCGCGGTGGAAGCTTGGGCTCAGCCGCCTTGCCGAGGAACCTGAACGGCCGCGAGGGGCCGGGCCAGCGGCAGGGGGGCCGCCAGCAGGTCGAGCAGATCACTGCGGGGTGGGAACAGCGACGCCTCCCCCACATTGGCCACCAGCGCCATGATCTGCGGGACACCGAGTTCGGCGATCCGCTGCGCCTGGGTGGCGTCGAGCAGGAAGCGGCTGCAGGTTCCGGCGCGGTCCTTGAGCACGCCATCGCGGATGGTCAGCAAGAGGGTGAGGTTGCTGAGTTGGACATCGGTGAAAGTCGCCTGGTCCATGGGTGGTCCTCAGGTGGATCCCCGAAGGGATCGTGGGTGAGGCGGGCCTGCGCCCGCAGGGTCGTTCCCGAGAGGGAAACTGGTCCTCAGGATAGGCCGGGATCGAGCGCCGCGGAATGGGTTCGAAGGCGGTCAACGCATTCGCCACCCGAAACGGTCCGGATTGGCGGGCCGTTGCGTGTGGCGGTTTGATTTGCCGCTTGTTTGGTGTGGCGGTTCAGGGGCCCTCCTGCGCTTTGCCGTCATCGGCCGCTGGCGAGGACGGCTTGTTGGCATCGAGATGGCCCTGCTGGTGCTCCGTGTGGCCGTGGCGGACCTTGCCGCGTTTGACTGCGGGCTCGCCCAAGTACACCATATGTGCAGCTGTATAGATGGTGTACGAGGGAGATCGGGACGCCGTACCGTGATCACGAGGCGATCGACGTCGCGCTGCGCACGGGCAAGCCGCCGCTGATCGACCAGAAGCCCTGCGACATGAAGCACCTGATGCCGTATGCGGAATCGATCGCGCAGCAGGCGGTGTCGAGCATGAAGGAATGGATCGAGACGCCGCAGAGCCTGCAGAACATCATCCTGGTGGGCGGCGGGGCGTTCCTGTTCCGTCCGGCGGTGAAGGCGGCCTTGCCGAAGCACAAGGTACATGAGGTGAAGGACCCGATCTATGCCAACGTCCGGGGGTTTCAGATCGCGGGACAGAACTATGCGAGGTCGGTGCTGGGGGTGCGCGACAGGACCTTGGCGCCAGCCGTGAAGGCGGCATGAGTGGCTGGCGGGACGATGACGGACCGGCTGCGATCCGACTGGTGTTCCAGCTCGAACGTGCAGAGAACCCGAGGCTTTACGACGATCTCGCGCGGTTCCGCAAAGGCGTGCGCAGGGTGAATCGGCTGAGCTTGCTGGTGCACGAGGGCTTGCGCGTGCAGCAGGGGGAGGGTGGATCGGTGGCCGACGGAAGTGGGAGCGAAAACCGCCAGGTGCGGGAGTCCCAAGGGGACATCACCAACGGGATTTTGGAACCCAGCATCCCGTGAGCTGTACATCGATCGAACCCCTTCGGGGCGACCTGTAGCAGAGCGCCGAGCTTGACTGTATGAGATAGGTCCCGCAGCAGCCCGTCGGGTCACTTCCGCGGTGTCTGGAACGGATTGAGCAGTTCCACCTTGAACTGCCTGAAGTCGGGAACGTTGCGCGTGACAACGGTCAGCTGATGAACCCGGGCAGTCGCGGCAATCATGGCGTCTTCGTAGACGGTATCGGATGTCCGGTGCA
>CAZEDA010000578.1:0-2500 GCA_964510915.1 uncultured Rhodocyclaceae bacterium
GTTTCGGTCGACCAGAGCCAACCGGTTCGGATCAGCGTGACCGGCAATGTGGACACGCGCGTCGTCACCCGCTACTTCTGGCTTCCCCTGAATGACGCCACCAGCGAAGTGAAGTGGGATCGGGACGATGGCGAAGTCTTGGAGTTCGATCCATCCCGAATCAAGGCGAATCAACAGAACCACCTCGGCTTCAGCTGCCGGGCGGCGCCCGTTGTGCCCACCGAGAAGAGTCTCTTCATCACTTTCGAGGTACGGCAGGGAAACACCGTACTGCTTGAGCAGGCCTACCCGCTGGAAGTCACCGACCCGAACACGCCAGTGCGGCTAAGCGACGGGATCGCGCTCGCGATCTAGTACGTCCGGACTACCAGCGGAGCAATTCATGTTCAAGCAAACCTCGCTCGTTGTACTGTTGGCCTTCGCGATTCCGGCATCCGCGGCCGACGAGCCTGCCCCCGCAACGCCGAAGAAAGAAGATCTCGCAGCGGTCCTCAAGGGCTACAGCACCGACCTCTCGATGCCGGACACGCCGGGCCTGGCAATCGTCGGACTGACATCTGAGAACGTCATCAGGCCCACCAACCCGCGCAAGCTTGGTATGGCCATCTTGCAGGGGCGCAACGAGAGTGGTACAGCCAAACAGGGATTCGCCCTGGACTTCGCGCCGTTGAAGATCTTCAACCCCGGGATGACGAAGAAGGAGTATGCCGACAGCCCGTATGTCGGTCGGCCGCTCTGGAATTCCCAGGTTTCGCTCGGCGTCGGGCAACCGCTCTCCGAAGCCGACAAGTCGACTCGGATCGGCATCGGCCTGAGTAGCACTCTTTGGCGCAAAGAGTCCTCCGACCCGCTGCTCAACGAAGCGCATGGCAAGTGCCTTTCAGATGCACTTCGTGAGGACCTCGATAGTGAGTTTCCGGGTCTAGATGACGGATCAGCCAAGCCCGCCGCGGCCGCCGGCGCGGCCTCGGCGGCGAGCGCCGGAGGTGCGGGGAAGCAAGCCAAGAAGGCCGCCAAGCCGACCCTCAAGAGTTGCTACGCTGCTTTGGAGAAGGCCACGTGGAATGCATCAGCTTTGCTAGTTGGTGCTGCGACCTCACGGGTCTCCGGACGCGATCCAGCCTTGCTTCCGGACGCGACGCCCAAGGGCTATTGGGTTAGCTTCAACTACGGATTCGAGAACATGCCGAGTCTTCAACAGACGCTGCAGTTCACCGCCACCTACCGACGTCTCCGCGACGAGCTCGTGACGGATCCGACAGACAACACCAAGTTTGTCGGGCAGGACAGCAGTCTTATCGGGGCCAAGCTCTATGGCCGAAGCGAGTTCGCCAACTTGTTCATCGAGGCAAGTCGCAAGAGGTCGGTCATCGTTGGTCGAGAAACCGAACGAAGCAATCTCTTCGTGTTCGGTGCGGAGCGAAAGCTCACAGACAACCTCTGGCTCACGATCGCCATGGGCACCAAGCGTGGCGGCACGGCGAGCAATCCAACCTACGTGTCCACCGGCCTCAAGTTCGGCTACGAGGATGCGGCTTCGATCAAGCCCTGAGATCCGCACCTAGGAGCATGCAATGCTGGAAACACTCACCGCCTTCGTCACCGTTCTGCTGGCACTCAGCGTGGCATCGGAGCGCCTGGTCGAACTCATCAAGGGATTCTCTGAGGACCTCACGGGCAAAAAGGTCGACGCATCCGTCGAGCGCAAACGCCAGCTTCAGATTCACTACCTGAGCCTTCTAGCTTCGGCGATCGTCGTCTGGCTGGCCCAGGACTACATCGTCGCGACCCTCAAGCTGTCGAACTGGAACCTCGCTCAGGCTGCCACATTCACCATCTTGGCGAGTGGTGGCTCGAGCATGTGGAACTCCATTCTGTCGTACTTGCTGAGCGTCAAGAACCTCAAGCAGCAAGACGTCACGGCCGGCCAAAAGGTCGGCAACGCTGACCTGTCGAAGGGCCTACCGACATCCATGCCACCCATCGGATAGACGTCTACCGTCTAGCTACCGACGAACCCGAGCAGCTTCAGCGCTGCGACGGGGGCCAGCCTACGCGGTCCTCCCGTCAACGGGCGCACGTACATGCAGCCAGGGTGGTCGGGGACTACCGAAACCACCAGTTGGTAGTCATGCCCCTCGAACTCCACGTGGACGCGTTGATCGGACCTCATCGGGGCGTGGGGCGATGTCGAACAGCTGGGGACAGCACGAGAGGTAGCCGGTGATGCATCGACCCTCGGCTTTGTCTGCGTGGCTGTAGCTGCCCCTGGATCGTCGTCAGCTGCGTCGGCGGCGCCGTTCGGCGCGGCGACACTTCCAGGCGCCGGATCAGGTGCGGTGCGTCGTTCCAGCGCTGCACGGAACTCCGCCAGCCGGTCCCGGGTGATCGTGGGTTGCTGAGCGGCCCAGGCTTCCACCGCGTCGCCATGCTCGCCATGCAGGCGCCGCAGGTCGTAGAGCTCGTTGGTGCCTCGGCACCTGCCCTCGCGGTAGGCCTG
>CAZEDA010000579.1:0-2489 GCA_964510915.1 uncultured Rhodocyclaceae bacterium
GTCCGGGCTACGGATGCACGTCGTAGCCCGGACGAGCGCCGCAAGGCGCGACTCCGGGGACAAATCGCCCAACGATCAAAGACCCCTTACCCGCAAGCCCCCACCGCGCCGCACGCCGTGCAGAAATCGCAGCCGTCCTTGCGGATCACGGTCTGGTTGCCGCACTCGTTGCACAGACCGCCGGCCTGTACGCGAGGCGCGCCATTCGTTGCCGGGCGCTCGAGAATGCCCATCTCCCGACGCGGATAGCCGGCCTCGTCCAGCACACCCAGCATCGCGTAACGATGCACGAGCAGCCGCGCCAGATACGCGACGGTCGACGGATACGTCTGCTGCCGCCGCTCGCCCGGCACGAACGCCATGAAATCCCCCAGAGGATCGGACCAGTTGAGCAGCTTGCGCAGCTTCATGCCGATCCACGCAGGGTCGACCACGCGCATGTCGAGTGACAACAACCGCGCGAGACCGTCCAGCGCGCGAGGGTAGTGACCCGCGAGGAACATCGCATACGGACGAGTCATGCCATCCGGCAGCGTGATCTCCTTCACGCCGAGCACGAAGTCTTCGCCCGACGCGGGGTTGGCGATATCCACCGTCCACGAGAGCGTGCCGTCCGTGCCCGTCCGCGGTTCTTCCACGGCGAACATCGCGTCGAGCACCGGATGCGGCCGACCTTCGGGCGCGAGCAGATCGGGATGCTTGTCGTCGAGCGAACCCAGACGATCGCAACGCCAGCGGATCACCTGGGCCAGACCGGCGACCACGCTCGGCACCAGACGACGTTCGCCGTTGGGCGGCATGGGCATCTCGAACGCCTGATCGCCCGGCGTGCGGGCCAGCACATCCAGCTTGAGTTCGAGCCATGCACGGTCGTTCGCGCGCATGTCCATCGACAACGTCTTGGCGACAGCGCCCAGACCGCGCGGCTGTTCGGCGCCGTTCACCCACACCTCGAACGGGAAGGCGCGGCGGTCGTCCTCTTCCACGTGGCCCACGAACAGCGCGAACTCGCCGCCCGGATGGGGAATCATGAACGTCCACGCGGGATTGCCGCCGGGCAGTTCCGGCCGTCCCGGCCAGACCAGCGAAGACAGCACCGGCATCGGCACGGACTTGATCGACAGGCGGCGATTGGCTTCGTCGAGCCGCACGTCGCTCGGCGCAGACTTGGCCTCGGCCTTGGGCTCCGCCGGCGTGGTCGACAGCACCGACCCGAGCACCGAGTTGGGCCGATAGGTGGCGAGGCCCTTCAGGCCCGCGCGCCACGCGCTGAGGTAGAGATCCTCGAATTCGGCATACGGGTAGTCCTCGGGGACGTTGACCGTCTTGGAGATGCTCGTGTCCACGTAAGGCGCCACGGTGGCGACCATGTCCTTGTGGGCGGTGGCCGAGATCTCGAGCGCCGTGACGAAGTAGGGCGGCAGATTCTTCACGTCGCCGCCCAGGTGCTTGTAGGCGCGCCACGCGTAGTCTTCCACCTGGTATTCCTTCCACGTGCCGTCGCCCATGCGCTTGCGGCGCGTGTACGTCCACGAGAAGGGCGGCTCGATGCCGTTCGACGCGTTGTCGGCGAACGCGAGGCTGATGGTGCCCGTCGGCGCGATGGACAGCAGATGCGAATTGCGCAGCCCGTGCTGCCGGATCTTCTGCTTGATCTCCGCCGGCAGCCGCGAGGCGAAGTTGCCGCCGGACAGGTACAGGTCGGCATTGAAGAGCGGGAAGGCGCCGCGCTCCTTCGCGAGATTGACGGAGGTCAGATACGCGTTGTCTCGCATGGACTCCGAAATCTTCGCGGCCATCGCCCGCGCCTCGGCGGTGTCGTAGCGAAGGCGCAGCATGATCAGGGCGTCACCGAGGCCCGTGAAGCCCAGGCCCACGCGGCGCTTGGCTTCGGCCTCGGCCTTCTGCTGCGGCAGCGGCCAGTTGGTGACGTCGAGCACGTTGTCCAGCATGCGGATGGCCACGCCCACCGTGTGGGCGAAGCCCTCGAAGTCGAACGAGGCCTGCTCGCTGAACGGCGCGCGCACGTAGCGCGTGAGGTCGATGGAACCGAGGTCGCAGCAGCCATACGGCGGCAGCGGCTGCTCGGCGCACGGGTTGGTCGACTCGATCGTCTCGCAGTAGTAGAGATTGTTGTCGCGGTTGATGCGGTCGAGGAACAGCACGCCCGGCTCGGCGTGGTCGTACGTGGACCGCATGATCTGGTCCCAGAGGTCCCGCGCGCGCACCTTGCGGTACACCCACAAGCCATCTTCGCGGCGATAGGCGCCGGCTTCCTTCGCGTCGGCTGCGGGCTCGGACTTGTGGACGAGTTCCACCTGGTCGTCAGCTTCCACTGCGCGCATGAAGGCATCGGTCACGCCGACGGACACATTGAAGTTGGTGAGATCGCCGCGGTCCTTCGCGTGGATGAAGCCCTCGACGTCCGGATGGTCGCAACGCAGCACGCCCATCTGCGCACCGCGGCGGGAGCCGGCGGATTCCACCGT
>CAZEDA010000580.1:0-2489 GCA_964510915.1 uncultured Rhodocyclaceae bacterium
GTTTCCAGCTCCCGAGTCGCGAGCACCGTCGCCCGAGACGTGCCACTCCTTGTTTGTCGCAGAGGTAAGCGGCCGCATTGTCCGATCGCCTGTCTGCGACCGGTCGATCCCGGTCCGCTCGATGGCATCGTCGTCGAATTGTCGAGGACACTAAAGAAATTCCTGAAATTGTCGATCCGGAGCGTACCGGCGATAGACCGGAACATACAGGGCAGCATGGTCAAACTCGTCGGTCTGCGACTACTCCGCGCGGGGGTCGGCTTCCAGCAGGGCGCCGCCGTGCTGGTGTTCGTGGTCGGTCTGGCGCTCAGCGGCTATGCTTGGATGGCGACGTCGGGCAACCTCGAGGCATTGATCCGGAAGAAGGCCCAGACGCAGGTCGACATGGTCGAGTCCGAACTGCGCGAACGCTTGCACGCGTACGAGAACATCCTGTACGGGGCGGCAGGTCTGTTCGGCGCGAACGACAACGTCAACCTCCAGCAGTGGACTGCATACGGCGAGAGTCTGAGCCTGGAGACGCGCTATCGCGGCTTCAACACCATGGGCTACACCGCGTTGCTGACCCCGGAGGAGATCCCGGCCCACGAGCAGATGGTGCGTGCATGGGGGATCGACGAGTACAGGGTGAAGGGAAAGCGCGACGTTGCGAAGGTCTCCGCAGTGACCCTGCTCTATCCCCATACCTTCAACCGATTGGCGTTTGGTAACGACCCGTTCGGGACCAGCCCGGAGCGGCGACAGGCCGCAGAGCTCGCCCGCGATTCCGGGCGTCTCGTCCTGACTGCCCCGGTGGTGCCGAGAGCCAACCCAGGCAATAAGGCTGGCAAGGTAATCATCGCCAACGTGCCGGTCTACCGGGCCGACATGCGGCAAGCGACCATCGCCGAACGACGAATGGCTTTCCGTGGCTTCGTCTTCGTGATCACCTACATGCAGGACATGATGCGCGATGTCACGGAGGGACTCGACAACGTCGACATGGCGATCACGGACGATTCCGCCCAGGGCGGTCCCGAGGTCGTGTTCGCTTCGTCCCCGGATCCCCTGCGGCCGCCCGGCCGGACGGAGCCGGTCATGATCGAGAAACGCATCGAACTCGGTGGCCGTCGCTGGACCATCCGTGCAAAGCCGCTGCCGGGCATCGTCACCCCGATGGAACGTCGCACCCCGCTCGTGCTGAGCCTGAGCGTGCTGGCCTCCAGCATATTCGTGACCGGGTTCGTCTTCGTCGCCGCTTCGACCCGACGTCGCGCCATTGCCCTGGCCGACGCGATGACCCACGACCTGTCTCACGCGCGCGATTTCCTCTCTGCAGTCCTCGACGCCATACCGAACCCGGTGTTCGTGAAGAACCCCGAAGGACGCTATGTGGTCGTGAACGAGGCCTTCTGCAGGATGTGCGGCCGTCCCTCGGAACAGATCGTCGGTCACAGCGACCGCGATCTAGTCACTGCCGAGGAAGCGCAGCGCTACGAGGAGGAGAATCGGCGCCTTGCCGAGGTCGGTGGTTCGATGGCGGTCGAGGTACCGATCCGCGGCGACTCCGGCGAGACCCGCTGGTGGCTCAAGAACAAGGCTTTCATTGAACTCCTGGACGGCAACACCTATGTCATCGGCGTGATGTCGGACATCGACGAACGGGTACGTGCACGGGAACACCTCGAGGATCAGAGCGAGAAACTGCAACGGCTGGTCGACGAGCGTACCGCCGACCTGCGCACGGCGAAGGATGTGGCCGATGCGGCCAATCGCGCCAAGTCCGAATTCCTGGCGAACATGTCGCACGAACTGCGCACGCCGATGCATGC
Organism: uncultured Rhodocyclaceae bacterium; assembly: GCA_964510915.1. Classification (GTDB taxonomy): domain Bacteria; phylum Pseudomonadota; class Gammaproteobacteria; order Burkholderiales. The sequence goes on from CAZEDA010000580.1 coordinate 1,812, forward strand.
CATCATGTCCTTCGCTCATCTCGGGACGACGAACTCCTCTGCACCACAGCCCGATCCCGAGAAGCTGACGAAGTACTTCGACCGCATCGGGACAAGCGGCAAGAGACTCCTCGGACTGCTCAACGACCTGCTCGACCTGGCCAAACTCGAGTCCGGGAAGATGGACTACGACTGGTCGCGCTTCGACGTCGGCGGTGCCGTCCACGAGGCCGCGCGCGAGTTCGAAGCCCTGGCGAAGGACAAGGGGGTCGTGCTGCGCATCGTCGAGGGGCCCGAGGTGCCTGCCTGGGGCGACCGCAGTCGGATCATCCAGGTGCTCGGCAACCTGCTGTCGAATGCGATCAAGTTCTGCCCTGCCGAACGTTGCGTCACCGTCAGCTGGTACGCCGATGTACTGCCGGGGCTGGCTGGCTCGGCAGACAGCGACTCCGTCCAGGCTGCCCACCTCGCGGTCGTCGACGAGGGTGTCGGCATTCCGGCCGGTGAACTCGATCGGGTCTTCGACCAGTTCATCCAGAGCTCGCGCACCAAGACCGGGGCCGGAGGTACCGGGCTCGGCCTGTCGATCTGCCGGCAGATCGTCCTCGCCCACAGTGGACGGATCTGGGCGGCGGACAACCCCGGCGGCGGCGCGCAATTCCACGTCGTGTTGCCCTCCGCAGCTCCCGACGTCGATGC
>CAZEDA010000581.1:0-2487 GCA_964510915.1 uncultured Rhodocyclaceae bacterium
TGCACACGACGGCACGTCACTACGCCTCCTGGCGGCCGTGGTCGCGAACGGCCCGCCGACTGACGGGGCGACTGGTGGAGACCCTTGCGCTGGGGAGGCTTCCCCACGATCCGAAGGCGATGCTGGATGCCTTGTGGGGCGACGCCCATCGCGGCGGAGGCCTTGGCATTCGGACCACTCCTGTCTTCTAGGAACGGGCCGCACGACCCGCGCGGTCGCGGCGGAGGACTTCCGGGCAACGGGGTGCAGCCACTCCACGAGGGGCTGCAGAGTCGTTGCGCCGAGCCGTTAACGACTTCTGATCCCGGTTTCCTCCTGCAGCTCCGCCCGAATCATCGCCATGTCATCCACCTCGACCGCCCAGCAGCGCATCGGCCGCTTCACCATCGTGAAGCGGCTGGGTCGCGGCACCCAGGGAGCCGTGTTCCTCGCCCGGGACCCGGACCTGGACCGGCTCGTCGCCCTCAAACTGGTGAACGAGATCCCCGAACTGCAGTCCGGCGAGGGCGCGGCATCGGCACAGGCCAGGAACCTCGCCCAGCTGCGGCACCCGAACATAGTCGCGCTCTACGAGTCCGGTCGGTTCCACAACTTCAGCTACCTCGTGTTCGAATACCTCGCCGGCAAGGCACTTCGCGAGGAACTCGATGAGCGCGGCGCCTATCCCCTGCCGGAAGCGCTGAGCATCGTCGCCCAGATCGTCGACGCCATGGCCTATGCCCATGCCAAGGACATCCTCCACCTCGATCTGAACCCGAACAACGTGATGAGCGACGAGGCCGGCAAGCCGCGCATCATGGACTTCGACCTTTCCCGCAACGCGACGGACAGTGCGTCACCCGGACTGATTGCCGGAACGGTGCCGTACATGGCACCGGAGCAGTTCCTCGCGAAACCGCTGGACCGTCGGACCGACGTGTTCGCCCTCGGGCAGATCCTGTTCGAATGCGCCACCGGGAAACGCGCCGTGCCCGAGGGCTCGCGCAAGGAGATGGCCCAGTGGATCCTGCAGCAGGAGACGGATGTCGCCCCGCTCGATGCGCTCGATCCCTCGGGCGCCCTGGCGCAGGTGTACCGGCGCGCGACGGCGCGCAATCCGGCGCAGCGATTCGACACCGCGCGCGACATGCACGCGGCGCTGCTGGCCGTCCTGGAAACCCATCGCGCTCAGGCGGACGGCAAGGCCGCGGCCGTGCACGGCACCGTCGCCTTCGTGCTGAAACGCATCGAACGCAAGGGTGACTTTCCCGCCATCTCCCGCACGCTCGCCGATGTCAATGCCATCACGCGCGACGTGGAGACCGCGTCGGTCAGCCGGCTCACCAATGTCGTGCTGCGCGATGTCGCCCTGACGAGCCGCCTGCTGAAACTCGCCAACTCCTCCTACTACGCCCGCGGTGCCGGACGCATCAAGACGGTCAGCGATGCCATCAGTCTGCTGGGCGTGGACCAGGTCCGTCTCACGTGCAACGGCCTGGCGTGTTTCGGCCACTTCGCAGGCCGGGCGGAAGGGCGCCGGCTGCGCGAGGAATCCATCTCCGCCTTTCTGGCCGGGCTGCTCGCGCGGCATCTGTGCGCACGCCTGGGCGCCAAGACGGCCGAAGAGGCGTTTCTCGCCGGCATGCTGTTCCACCTCGGCCGGATGCTCACGATGTACCACTTCCCCGACGACTTCGCGGACATCGAATCGCTCGTCGAGGGCGGGGCGACACAGGACGAGGCGGCACGCTCCGTTCTCGGCATCACCCTGCCGGAGATCGGCCGCGCGGTCGGCGAGGTCTGGGCGTTGCCCCCTGTGGTGCTGGAGTGCATGAGCCCCGTGGTGCGCACGCAGGGTGCCGCGCCGGGGTCGACCGCATCGCTCGTGCACCTCGCGAATGAGCTGGTCGCCATGGACGCCAGACCCGACGACACCCCGGCCATCCTGCTCGAGCGGGCGGCTGCCCTCGGGGCACCGCAAGGCATGTCCGGGGCCGACGTCCACGCGCTGCTGACCGCCGCCGTGGAGAAATTCCGCGCGTTCGCGCCTGCCCTGGAGGTGAACTCGGGGGACAGCGAAACCCTGCGGCGCCTGGCCCGATGGGTGGAAAACGCCGCCCAGGCGCTCCCGGGTGCCGAGCCCGCCGACGCCCCTCGGAGCGAAGCCGCCGCCTGACCCCGGCCCGCGCGTGCGGGCACGAGCCCCTCAAGTCCTCCGGAAGGGTCGCCGATAACCCAATTCCCAGGTCAGCATCGGAGGCACGCCATGCAGCATCTCAGGAAGCGCATTCTGGTCACCGGCGGCGCCGGATTCATCGGCTCCCACCTGTGCGAGCGGCTCGTGGCCGAAGGACACGACGTGCTGTGCGCGGACAATTTCTTCACCGGCACCCGCGACAACATCGCTCCGCTGCTCAGCTCACCGCGCTTCGAGCTGATGCGGCACGACGTCACCTTCCCCCTGTTCGTGGAGGTGGACGAGATCTACAACCTCGCCTGCCCCGCGTC
>CAZEDA010000582.1:0-2479 GCA_964510915.1 uncultured Rhodocyclaceae bacterium
GCCGACATCGTCGCCAAGATGGTGGAAGGCAGCGTCCAGAAGTACCTGAAGGAAGTCACGCTGCTCGGCCAGCCCTTCGTGAAGGACGACAAGCAGACGATCGAACAGCTGCTCAAGTCGAAGGGCGCGTCCGTGGCCACCTTCGTCCTCTACGTGGTGGGCGAGGGCCTCGAGAAGAAATCCAACGATTTCGCTGCCGAGGTTGCAGCCCAGGCGGCAGCCGCCCGCCAGGGCGCGGCCTGACGGGGGCGCGCATGCCGGTGCCCGCGTACAAGAGGATCATCCTCAAGCTGTCGGGGGAAGCCCTCATGGGCGACGACAGCTACGGGATCAACCGCGAGACCATCGAGCGCATCGTCTCCGAGGTGGCCGAGGTGGTGAACCTCGGCGTGGAGACGGGCGTGGTGATCGGCGGGGGCAACATCTTCCGGGGTGTCGCTCCCGGCGCCGCCGGCATGGACCGCGCGACGGCGGATTACATGGGCATGCTCGCCACGGTGATGAACGCCCTGGCCCTGCAGGACGCCATGCGCCGGATCGGCGTGGCGGGACGGGTCCAGTCGGCGCTCAACATCGAGCAGGTGGCCGAGCCCTACATCCGGGGCAAGGCCATCCGCTACCTCGAGGAAGGCAAGGTCGTCATCTTCGCGGCCGGCACCGGCAATCCCTTCTTCACGACGGACACGGCGGCCGCCCTGCGCGGCATGGAGATCAACGCCGAAATCGTGCTGAAGGCCACTAAAGTCGACGGGATCTATTCCGATGATCCCAAGAAGAATCCCGCGGCCGTCCGTTATGACAGCCTGACCTTCGACGAGGCGATCAACCGCAACCTCAAGGTCATGGATGCCACGGCGCTCACGCTGTGCCGGGATCAGAAACTGCCCATCTGCGTGTTCAGCATCTTCAACCCCGGCTCGCTGCGGCGGGTGGTCATGGGGGAGAAAGAGGGCACGCGGGTACATGTCGCATAATACCCATGGCGCCGACACGGGTCGGCGCCCCAGTTTCGACGCATTGCACGAGGAACACCTGGGATGATTGCCGACGTCAAGAAAAGTGCCGAGCAGCGGATGCAGAAGTGCATCGAGACGCTGAAGACCGACCTGGGCAAGGTCCGGACGGGTCGGGCCCACACCGGAATTCTCGATCACGTGAAGGTCGACTACTACGGGACCCTCACCGCGATCCCGCAGGTCGCCAGCGTCACGCTGGTGGACGCCCGGACCATCGGCGTCACGCCGTGGGAAAAGAAACTCATCGGTGCCATCGAGAAGGCCATCCGCGAATCGGATCTCGGCCTGAATCCCGCGACACAGGGTGACATGGTGCGAGTGCCCATGCCCGCGCTCACCGAAGAGCGCCGCAAGGACCTCGTCAAGGCCGTGAAGAAGGAAGCCGAAGACGCCCGCGTCGCGATCCGCAACGTCCGCCGCGATGCCAATACGCAACTCAAGGACCTCCTGAAGGACAAGAAGGTCTCGGAAGACGAGGAGCGCAAGGCCCAGGACGACGTCCAGAAGCTCACCGACCGCTTCGTCGCGGAGGTGGACAAGATGATCGCCGCCAAAGAAACAGAACTCCTGGCGGTCTGACTTGGGACGCTTCTCCAGTTCCACCCTGCAGATTCCGGAGACGTCCCGCGTTCCCCGCCACGTTGCCATCATCATGGACGGCAACGGCCGCTGGGCGAAAAAGCGCTTTCTGCCGCGTGTGGCAGGCCATCGCCGGGGACTCGAGGCGGTGCGCGAGGCCGTGCGGCTCTCCACGCAGTTCGGCGTGCAGTACCTCACCCTGTTCGCCTTCTCCAGCGAGAACTGGCGTCGCCCGCCCGAGGAAGTCACCTTCCTCATGCAGCTCTTCGTCTACGCCCTCGAGAAGGAAGTCGCGGAACTGCACGAGAACGGCATCCGCCTCAAGGTCGTGGGTGACCTCTCGCCCATGGACGCCTCGATCGTCCGGCTCGTGCGCGAGAGCGAAGCCCTGACGGCGGACAACCCGGGCCTCACGCTCACGATCGCGGCCAACTACGGCGGCCGGTGGGACATCATGCAGGCGGTCAACCGCATGACCCAGGCCCACCCCGAGAAGGACGGCCTGTACACGGAGCAGGATCTCGCCCCATGGCTCGCGATGCGCTATGCGCCGGAGCCTGATCTCTTCATCCGTACCGGCGGCGAGCAGCGCATCAGCAACTTCCTGCTGTGGCAGCTTGCCTACACGGAACTCTACTTCACCGACACGCTGTGGCCCGACTTCGATGCGCGCACCTACCTGTCGGCGATTCATTCGTACCGCAAGCGGGAGCGTCGGTTCGGTCGCACGAGCGAGCAGCTGACGCAGGAGCCGCAGGAGCTTCCGGCCGAACGGACCGTGGTGCCGGTCGTCGGCGGCTGACCGGTTCCCTCTCGCGATGCTCGGTCGTCGCATCCTGACCGCCGCGGTTCTCATCCCGCTGGCGCTCGCCGGTCTGTTCCTC
>CAZEDA010000583.1:0-2442 GCA_964510915.1 uncultured Rhodocyclaceae bacterium
GACCCTGCCATCGGCGCGCTCCGGACTCTGCTGCAGGACGTGTGGGCCTTGCGACCCGATCCACGTACCCGCCACCCGCGATCCCCAAGACCACGCACCCGCTGACCCGCGAAACACCGGGGTCACGTCTAGCTTCGTAGCATTTCGAAAGCCGGACGACCGGGGTCACGTCCAGCTTTGTCGCATCTTCCTCGCGCTCTCAGCCGCAATCGGCCTCCGATATGCAACCGCCTGTCACAGTCTGTCTTTGCACTTCGACCTGACGTATTCTCGGCGACGCGGTGACAGCGTGCCGCGCCATCGTTCGTTCACCAGAAATGAGGATGCCATGAGTCTGCTCTCCCGCTTGAAGCGTGCCGTTGCAATGGGAATGGGTGCGCTGCTTTTCAGTGTTGCCTCCGTCTGCTCCGCACAGAGCACCAGTGTCTCGACGGAATACCTGATGACGCTGTACGCCCCGCTGGATGCACCGCAAATCATCGACAACACCTTGTTCATCTACAACGTCCGGGAAGGCGGATGGGCAAAGGGCCCGAAGATCAGCGGAAAGCTCATTCCCCCTGGCGCTGACTGGCTGCGAATGATGCCGGCCGGCAATGCCCGCCTCGACGTCCGCATCACCCTCAAGACCGATGATGGCGCGCTCGTGTACCTCACCTACAACGGCATCATCAGCCACACCAAGGAGAGCTGGGATCGGCTGATGAAGGGCGAGGTCCTGACCTCGAAGGATCACTACTTCATGACAGCGCCCACCATGCAGACATCGGCCGAGCAGTACGCCTGGCTGAATCACGTGCAGTGCGTCGGCAAGATTGTGGAAGTCAAGGTCGGGGACAATTCGTACGTGAAGTACGACATCTTCATCGTTCGGTAGCGGCCAACTCGACGGAAGGGTGCGCGCGAACGGCACCCTTCCGCAATCCCCCCGATTCTCTCCGCATCTCTCAGTGCGGCTCACGACGCAAGCGATCGGCCCGCGCAATCAGGCAGTAGTTTTGTCCTCAGAAGCGGTACACCCCACCGACGGACAGGAACGACACGCTCTTGATGCTCTCGATGAAGTCGAGACGGTAGCGGTCCCAGTCGACGCGAAGCGCCCAGGCCGGCCCCAGGTCGAACTGCGCGCCGGCGCCGAAGCCCCAACGCAGCCCGTGATCGCTTCCGCCACGGACACCCGGAGCGGTGGGCGCCACATCGGTCCAGCCGAAGGTCATGCCCACCTTGCCGAAGAGCGTCACCCGCTCATGCACCGGCAGCCCCAAGAGCACACTCGCGTTTAAGCCTTGCGCCTTGACGGTGCCGCCATTTCGCGCGAGTTCCCCCAGATTGACGTAGCTCGCCTCCAGTCCGACGGACTGGCCCAGCCAGGCGCCGGTGAACACGCGGAAGCCCGAATCGCTATCCGCACAGGTGAACCCCGCCGCGCAACCGCCCAGGGAGTACTTCGCCCGTCCGACGCTGCCGCCGAGGTACCCGCGAGGCGTCCAGTCTTCTGCCGACTGCTGCGCCCAGACTTCGGGCACCAGGACGGCGGTCAGGGCGGCACAGACGATCCAGCGGGAAACGGAAAGACGCATCGGGGTGAACTCCTGGTGACACCGTGGGCCGCGAGGACTCGCAACGCTGCACGGCCCAGGATTGTCCTCCCGCTGCCCGCCCGGCGCGAGTGTTCCCGGCGCCGGGGCGATGCTGTAAAGCCAGACCTGACCCCGAAGTCACTTCTTCGGCTTGTAGCTCATGACGGTCGAGGCGAGTGTCAGATGTACCAGAAGGTCCATCTGCGGCGACGCGAACTTCTGCGGGGCGCCGCGGCACCACTTCTCGCGTTCAGACCGGGGTGCCTTGCGCATGCTGTCGAGTATCGCCTCGTTGTCATGCTCGCTACGGGCCGCCAGGGCGCGCAGTTCGTCCATCGAAAGACGGTCGTGAAGGATGACGATCTTCTTCGACCGCAACTCGGCGTGCCGCGTGAGCCAGCGATCGCGCGCCTGCTTGACCGCCGGTTCGGTCTCCGGGACTTCCTTCGCGCAGAACCGGTAGGCAGTCTCGACGATGATCTCGTTCGCGTAAACCTTCATCGCGGCCTTCACCGGGTCTTCGTCATCGGATGGCGTGCGAGACCGGATACTGCTCTTCGATTCGGCCGCACCGGCGGGCGGCGGGGCATCGCTGTAGGTCACCTTGCCGTCCGGACCGACGATCTTGTAGACCGGGTCGGCGCGCGGGCCCGGCACGACGAGCAACAACAGGCAGACGACAGTCCAGGACCGCAGAGGGCGATTCATCGTGGATGCTCCCGGGAAGCTTCCGTCACATGATCTGATTGACCGTCCCGCCGTCCACCCGCATCGCGGCGCCGGTCGTTGCGGATGCGCCTTCCCCGCACAGATACACCGCCAGATTCGCCACTTCCTCCGCGGTCGCGAAGCGCCGGATGAG
>CAZEDA010000584.1:0-2440 GCA_964510915.1 uncultured Rhodocyclaceae bacterium
GCCTCGCACTCCATCGCGAGCGCATGGGCGCAGAAGACCTCGACTGAGTCGATCGGGTCACGCATCAGTCCACCTCAGGGGCAGAGGAATCGGAAAAGGCGACGGCCGATGTCGCCACGGAGGAACTTGTCGTGCGGCGCGCAGCGGGCCGTCGCGACAGTTCCAATATGCGCGCCTCCGGCAGGCGGCGAATTGACGCAGATCAATTGCGGCACGGCGATTGGGCTATTCTCGGCCCATATGCCCACACTCCCTGCCGTGTCGATCACCCGACCGTCCCATGGCTGGTTTGCTGCGCTCGGCGCCCTGGCCGTCGCGTTGGCGATCGTCCCGTGGACGCCCTGGGTAGCCGGACTGGAGGAATCCCTGGGCCTGCGAGCGCTGTTCCGGCTGCGAGGCGAGCGTCCGGCCGATCCTGCGGTGACAGTCGTGGCATTGCGTCGACAGGCGACAGAACGGATATGGATGCCGCGCCAGCCGGCCGGCCGATCGCTGTGCGACGGACTCGTCGTGGCTGACCGGTCTCCAGGATCCGGCTTCCGCAATCCTCCCCCGCCGTCGCGGCTTGCCACCTGGCCGCGATGCCTGCATGCCCGCCTCGTCGAGGCGCTCGACCGGGGCGGAGCCAATGCCATCGTATTCGACGTGCTGTTCCGTCCCCGCGATCAGGCGCTGCTTGGATTCGACGTTGCCGAAGACGACGCATCGCTGGCCCGCGCCTTTCGCAGCAGTCGCAAGGTCGTGATCGCGCAGAAGCTCGAGGTCGTCGGTCGTGAGGAAGACGGCAGTGCGGCGGTCGAACTCGCTGCGCTCAGCGATGTGCTCGAAGACGCCGCCTATGCCGCCGCGCCTTTTCCGCTGCCCGGTTCGCGCGACGATGAAGTCCGTCGCGCCTGGCTGTTCCTGGAAACCGCGCCGCCGCTGCCCACGTTTCCGATGATGGCTCTGCACGGGCTGGTGACACGCTTCGGCACCGCGCCGTGGCCCCCGGGGACGGACGGCGAAGACGCGCTAGCGTCCGCATCGGCACTGCACCGCAGCCTCGTCGAGAATCCCCGACTTCGCACTGCGCTCGCGGACCAGTCACGCGCTGGCAGCGATCCGCTCTCCGACCGTCACACGAGACGCGCCGCCGAACTGTGGGGAGGGCCGGAGCTTCGGTGGATCAACTACTACGGCGGACCGGAGACGGTGACGACCGTGGGCTTCGACCGGGTCATCGCCGGTGACGCCGACGCGCTGGCGCGCATCGAGGGCCGTACCGTCTTCGTGGGTTACGCGGAGAACCTCCAGGCCGAACCTCAGGACGATCACGCCACCGTGTACTCCCGCGACGGTCGCAACATGCACGGAGTGGAGATCGCGGCCACGACGTTCGCGAACATGATGGACGGGAGCTTCTTGAAACACGCGGGTCCCGCGGTCGCGGCGTCGGTGGCCGCCGTTGCGTTCGTCCTCGCGGCAACGATGACCTGGATCCTCGCGCCTGCGATCGGGTTCGTGCTGGTCGCCCTCCTGGGCACGGCGTATCTCACGAGCGCAGTCGCTCTCTTCCGTCACCAGTTTCTGTGGCTGCCGGTGATCGTGCCGCTGGCGCTGGCTCTTCCCGCAGGATGGTTGATCGGCACGTTCCACCACTACCGCGCAGCGACGCTGCAGCGCAAGCGTCTGAGCGAGGTTTTCGCGAACGTGGTGCCCGCCGAAGTCGTCCGTCAGCTGGGCGACAACGCGCAGTCCCTCCGTTCCGTCCGCCGCGATCTCGACGCCGCCTGCCTGGCCACCGACGCGCATCAGTACACCGCACTCGCAGAGCGCATGCGGTCGGCGGCAGTGTTCGAGTTCCTCAACCGCTACTACGAGCCGCTGTTCACGGCGGTCGCCCAGCAGGGCGGCTTCGTGAGTGACGTGGTGGGCGACAGCATGCTCGCAATCTGGCCGGCACGCGCCCCCGCTCAGGATCCTCGCGTGCGGGTGTGCGAAGCCTGTCTCCGGATCGTGAACGGCGCGGACCAGCTCATGCGCGACGATCCTTCGATCAGCCTGCTCACGCGTATCGGGGTGACATGGGGTTCCGTGACGCTGGGCTTCGTCGGCTCCGTCGGACACTACGAGTACCGGGCCGTGGGAGACCCGGTGAATTCCGCGAACCGCCTGCAATCGCTCGCCGGCGCGCTGGGCGTTCGCATTGCCGTGTCGGCGGAGTTCGCGAACGGCATCAGCGAATTCGTCTGGCGGGACCTCGGTGACTTCCTGCTCAAGGGCCGGTCCTCACCCACGCGCGTTCTCGAACTTGCCGGCCGCGCGGACGAACTGTCCGCAGCTCAGCGCGATGCCATCGGGCGCTTCAATAGCGCGATGGCGTCGCTGCGTGCGGGCGAGATCAGCAACGCGGACGCGGTGCTCGCAGCGCTCGAACCCGACGGCCCCGTGCGCTTCTGGC
>CAZEDA010000585.1:0-2438 GCA_964510915.1 uncultured Rhodocyclaceae bacterium
TGTTCGCCTGGAACACGTTGCTCATGGAGACCTGCACGCGCGGCGCACCGGGCAGACCGATGATGTTGCCGGTGACGGCGATCGGCAGGGAGGCGTTGAGCGTCCCGGTGCGCGTGATGGAGGTCCACTGCGCGATGTTGTTCAGACCCTCGAAGAGGTCGGAGAACCGCAGGATCGCGCTCGGCTGTCCCGGCTTGCGGAACTGCACGTCGACCGCGGCCGCCACCTGGGCATTGCCGTTCTGGATGCCGACGCCGAAGAAGCCGAAGTTCGCGGTGGCATCGATGTCCGCCGCGGTCGCCGTGATGTTCCCGGTGGCCCGCACGTCGCGCAGGAAGGCTTTCTTGGCGAGCGAGTCAGTCGCGACGTTGCTGGCCTTCAGCTTGAGTTCCGTCGCCGCGGTGTTGGTGGCGACATTCGGCACCAGGATGTTCAGGAACGCCCCGATGTATCCGCCGTTGTAGGTGAACTTGAGACGGTTCGCGTCGAGCGAGGCTGTCAGCCCCTGGAGGCCCGCCGCGGTGATCGCGGCATTGATGTCGGCGATGAGCGCCGCGCGCGTCGTGTTGTTGGTGTCCCGCGCGACCGTCACGTTGACGTACGCACCGCCATCGAGCGAAACCTGGAACAGGGCGTTCTGGGACAGCACCCCGTTGGCAGGGACCACGTCCTGTGCGACGAGCACCGCGGAATACGGCGACAGGTCGAAGCCCAGCACGAACTGCACAGTGCCGTTGGCGTCGACGGAGAGCGTGCTGGCCGTGGCGATGCCGCCGAGAGGCGAAAGATTGAGATCGAACTTGATCGGTTCGGAGAGGCTGCCGTACGACCGCTGCAGACGCAGGAAGTACGTGAGCTGGTTGGTGCCCGGGTTGTACTGCGCGTTGATGGCCTCCGCCGGCAGCCCCAGCAGCTGCGACAGCCGCTGCGCCAGCGCCTGCGCCGTCTGGAACGTGGCGATGCCCTGCTGATCCTGCAGCTGCGTGATCAGGCCGTCAGTGAAGCCCTGCGCCAGTTGCAGGACCTCGCCGAAGCTCTTGCTTTGCGCCAGCGGGATGTCGTCGCCGAAGGCATCGGAGTTGCGCAGGCCGTTCAGCCAGGACGCCACCTGGTTCAGCGTCTGGATCACGGCGACCGGCTGCGCGCGACCGAAGTTGAGGATGTCCTCGGCGGCGGCGCCGGTGACGGTCACGGCCGGTGCCTGCGTGAAGAAGTTCTCCGCGGCGATGGTGACGGCCGCCGCTCCGGCGTCGAGACCGTTCAGCGCCGAGATGGCGACGGGCAGATTGCCGTTGATGAATCCGGTGACGGGCGCCACGTCGACGAGCGTCTCGATGGTGGTACCCAGCAGCTCCGAGGCGGTGATGTTGCCCTTGGCGTCCGCGTCCGGATTGAGCAGATTCACGTCCAGCACGGCAGTGAGATTGATGGTGCCGCCCTGCACCGCCGCCTCGAGGAAGCCCACTGCGAGGTTGAAATCGAGAGCGCTCGTGACGCTCGCGCTCGTCTTGAAATCGCCCACCCGCAGGAAGAACCGCTCCTCGGGCGCCAGCCCCTCGGCGAGGTCGATGCCAAAGGAAAAGTCGAGATCCAGCTTGAGGTCGAGGTCGACGTTGCCGTTGGCGTCCGCCGTCAGCGCGATGCCCTGGCTCGTCGCGGCGAGCGCGAACGGGACGTTCTGGAGCGTGCGGGTGTGGTCGAGGACAACGTCGAAGCGGATCTCGTCACCATACTGGTCGCCGCTGACACTGCCCGCACCGAGCGCCGCATTGAGCGCCCCAACCAGGCCGTCCGTCGTCTGGGTACCGCCCTGTGCGAGATAGGCCTGAACCGGCGCGAGCAGCTTGCTCTGGAGGATCTGGGCGACATCGAGGCCGGAGCCGATGGCCTGGTTCACCACCGGCAGCTTGGTCGCCAGTTCCTGGACGTTGGCGAGCCCCGTGGACCACTGCTGCAGCTTGGTGAGTCCGTCGGTGAGGAGCGTCTCGGTGTTCGGCGCGAGATCGGCGGAGAGGAGGACTCTGGCCTCCAGGGCTTCGAACAGGGTCCTGCGGCGGAAGGGCGGTACCTGCGGCACCTCGGCACGGCGGCTGCGGAGCCAACGGGAAAGGAGAGGTCGCTGGATCTTGAGCATGTCAGTCCCTGTATCGCCGCGAGACCCGGGACGGGACAACGGCGAGGCGGGGCGAACCGCTGGTGGCTCGACGGAAATGCGCGGGACACGCTGCCGTCGGGCCGGGCGGCACGCGACGGTCGACGGCGTCGGTGCTCCGGGTCGGCCCTGGGTGCACGAAGGCCCCGGGTCGCTACGTTGTTAGTTGTTGGTGCCGGAGGACTGCGGCCGAACCGCGCCGCATACAGCGAAAGGAGGTCTCCTCGGGCATTGGGAAAATACTCCCGAACGTGAGTTTTGTCCACGCGACAGCGAAGGCGATCAC
>CAZEDA010000586.1:0-2434 GCA_964510915.1 uncultured Rhodocyclaceae bacterium
GCTTCCTCGTACTTGTCGGTCTGGATGAGCGAGAGGTCCAGCAGGCCGGTCTTGGAACCCGCCTGCAGCGTCGCGAGGTATTCCTTCGCTTCCGGCCACAGCTTGGCGTAGGCCGGGTTCGTGAAGTGCGACTCGCGGAACGGATCGCGCAGGGCGTAGGGCAGCTGCACGCGCTGGTTGGAGATCTCCTCGCTGTTCAGCCACTGGATGAACAGGTAGGCGGCCTCCTTCTGCTTGCTGGTCGAGGCGACCGACAGCGCGAAGCCCGCGGCGAGTTCCGGATGGCCGCCCGGGGGCAGCGCATAGCCGACCTTGCCGGCGACCGTGGACTTCGGCACCCAGTCCAGCGCCTTTTCGTTCGCGAGATAGCCCGCGGCGAAACGGCCGTAGGGCGGCCACGAGATGGTCATCGCGCTCTGGCCCTTCACGAACGTGGCCAGGTTGTCGACGAAGCCGAACTTCTCCACGCCCGGGGGCATGAACTTGTTCTCGGCGAGCCAGTCGGTGAACACCTTCACGCCGGCGGCGGAGTTGACCGTCGCCTTCATGGTGTTGCCGTCGAAGAACTTGCCGCCTTCGTTGCGGAAGCGCTCCTGGAACAGGAAGTTGCCGTAGCCGGCTTCGCGGAACATCGAGGCGCCGAACGTGCCCTTGTCCTTCAGCTTCTCGGTGAGGAACGCCCCGATCTCGCCGAACTGCTTCCAGGTCTTGGGCGGGGCGAGGTCATAGCCCATCTTCGCCTTGAAGTCCTTCTTGAGGCCGGCGTCGGCGAAGATGTCCTTGCGGTAGTACATGACGAACACGTCGCCGTCATCGGGGAAGCCGTAGATCTTGCCGTTGACGGTCATCTGGTTGTCGCGATACGTGGCCGCGATGGTCTTCAGCTCGTCGCGGTAGCCGTACTTGTCGACGTAGGCGTCGAGCGGCTCCAGGGCGCCGGCCTGCACGAGGTCGGGCATCCAGGCGGGGATCACGTTGAGCGCGTCATACGCACCGGTGCCGGCGCGATACTCCTGCATGATCTTGGTGAACATCTCGGCGGTGGAGACCTCGACCACCTTCACCTTGCAGCCCGTGGCCTTTTCCCACATGGGGCCGGAGAAGTTGAGGGGGTCGAGGGACTGCAGGCCCGCTTCCCAGACGATGGTGATGGTCTTGCCGCCGGCACACAGCGGCTTGGCGGCATTGACGGCCTTCTGCGCGGCGCTCTCGGCGGCGGCCGGTCCGGCGAACGCGAGGGCGCCGGCGGCGGCTAAGGGGACCAGCGCGAGCTTGACGGCGCGGGCGAGCCGGCGCGACGGATTGGGAGCGCTCATCGTGAAAGATTCCTCCAATGTTCTAGATGGTGTCGGCACAGGCGTGCCGGTCAGGGGTGCCACGCGACGGTGGTGCTTCTCCGAGTCCGTCTGTCGCATGCAGGCCGGATTATGGGAAAGCACGCAGTAACAGGCAAGGAATGGCTGTGCAATTGCGCGCGGCTTTCCGGGTGTTTTGCGCGGCGTTCGGATGCTGCGCTGCCGCATCGCGCAGCGCCGGTGAGCCCGAAGCGATCGGAGTGCGTGTCGGATGGCGGTGAGATAGCATCGCGCCCTCGTGGCCGAACGCGGCCGCGTCATCACGAAGCGGGGAGGGGCGATGCGGAACAATCCTGTGAAGGAAAAGCTCGCGCGGGGAGAATCGAGTTTCGGCACGATGGCGTGGGAGTTCTTCACCCCCGGTCTGCCGCAGATCTGCAACGCGGCCGGTGCGGATTTCGTGCTGCTCGACATGGAGCACAGCGGTGTCAGTCTCGAGACCATCAAGACGCAGCTGGGGTTGTGCCGCGGTCTGGACATCGCGCCGTTCGTGCGGGTGCCGACGACTTCCTACCAGTATCTGTCGCGAGTGCTCGATGCCGGCGCTCTCGGCGTCATGGTGCCCATGGTCGAGACGGTCCAGCAGGCGAGGAACATCGTGGAGTGGACGCACTATCCGCCGGTCGGCCGCCGCGGCGCCGCGTTCGCTGCGGCCCATGACGACTATGTCGCCGGCGATGTCCGCAACAAGGTGGCCACGGCGCACGACCGCACTTTCGTCATCTGCCAGATCGAGACCGAGATCGGCCTCGCCAATGTCGAGAAGATCGCCGCGGTGGAGGGTGTCGACTGCGTCTGGGTCGGCCACTTCGATCTCACCAACTTCCTCGGCATTCCCGCGCAGTTCGATCATCCCAAGTATCTGAAGGCGATCGACCGGGTCGTGGCGGCCGCCGAGAAGCACGGCAAGGTGGCGGGCTTCATGGCGGGGGACCAGAAGTGGGCGGCGGACTATGTCGCGAAGGGGTTCCGGATCATTGCCTACGGCGTGGACACGGCGTTGCTGCAGAGCGCCATCCGGGCCGGGCTCGAGACCTTGCGGGCGCACGCCAAACCCGTCGCAAAAGCCAAGGCCGCCC
>CAZEDA010000587.1:0-2434 GCA_964510915.1 uncultured Rhodocyclaceae bacterium
GCGTCCGGATTGTCCCTGATCGCGAACACCGCACCGGTCGCCTATGGCGCGCTCGGCACACCCATCATCACGCTGGCGAAGGTCACCGGGCTCGACGAGATGGCGCTGTCGGCCATGGTGGGCCGGCAGCTGCCCTTCTTCTCTCTGCTGGTGCCGTTCTGGCTCATCTGGGCCTTCGCGGGCTGGAAGGGGGTCAAGGGCGTCTGGCCCGCGATCCTGGTGGTCGGCGTCTCGTTCGCCGTCCCGCAGTTCCTCATCTCGAACTACCACGGTCCGATGCTCGTGGACGTCGGCGCGGCCATGTGCTCGATGCTCGCGCTGTTCCTGTTCCTCAAGGTCTGGAAGCCGAAGGAAATCTGGCGGACGACGAAGCTGAAGGGGCACGAAGCGGAAGGCGGCGCCGAGGGCGCACCCACGACGTTCACTCGCCACGACAGCGGCACGATCATCCGTGCCTGGGTGCCCTGGCTGATCCTCACGGTGTTCGTGTTCGCGTGGGGCTTCAAGGAGACCAAGGCCTTCCTCGACGGCAAGGAAACCCAGACGATCGTCGTCGACGGGCAGAGCAAGACCAAGGACGTGTACGGCATCACCCGGCTCGATTTCCCGATCACCACGATCCACGAGAAGATCGAGAAGGTGCCGCCGGTGGTGGCCAAGCCCATCAAGGAAAAGGCGGTCTACACGCTCAACTGGCTGTCCGCGACGGGCACCAGCATCTTCCTGGCGGCGTTGATCGCGGGTCTCTTCATGGGGTACTCGATACCGAAGATGCTCGCCAAGTACTGGGAGACGATCAAGCTGGTGAAGTTCTCCCTCCTCACCATTGCGGCCATGCTGGCGCTGGGTTACGTCACCCGCTATTCGGGGACGGACGCCACCATGGGCCTTGCCTTCGCGTTCACGGGCGCGTTCTATCCGTTCTTCGGCACGATGCTGGGATGGCTAGGCGTGGCCCTCACAGGATCGGACACGGCATCGAACGTCCTGTTCGGCGGATTGCAGCGGATCACGGCGGAGCAGCTGAATCTCAGCCCGGAACTCATGGCCGCCGCCAACAGCTCCGGTGGCGTGATGGGCAAGATGATCGATGCGCAGTCCATCGTGGTGGCGTCCACCGCAACACGCTGGTACGGCCACGAAGGCGACATCCTGCGTTACGTCTTCTGGCACAGCCTGGTGCTCGCCGCCCTCGTCGGCCTCGTCGTGACTCTCCAGGCGTACGTGTATCCGTTCACCGAGATGGTGGTGCACGGCGCCGCGAGTGCTGCGGCACACTGAGGCTCACCAGAGGAAGAAGGCCGCCACAAGCGCGGCCTTCGCTTTGCACATGGCGTGAGCGCAGTACCAAAAACAAAAAGCCCGCGATTGCGGGCTTTTTGCTGTCCGGAACACACCGGGCTCTCGCCCGGCGCGCAGGATCCGGTTACTCGGCAGCGGGGGCGCTGTCTTCGGTCGCAGCCTTCATCGACAGACGCAGGCGGCCCTTGTCGTCGGCTTCGAGCACCTTCACGCGGACGGCCTGCCCTTCCTTCAGGTAGTCGGCCACGCTGTTCACGCGCTCGTTGGCGATCTGCGAGATGTGCAGCAGACCGTCCTTGCCCGGGATCACGCTGACGATCGCACCGAAGTCCAGCAGCTTCAGCACCGTGCCGTCGTAGATGCGACCCACTTCGACCTCGGCGGTGATTTCCTCGATGCGCTTCTTCGCGGCTTCGCCACCCTCTGCCGACACGCACGCGATGGTCACGGTGCCGTCGTCCTGGATGTCGATGGTGGTGCCGGTCTCTTCCGTGATGGCACGGATGACGGCGCCGCCCTTGCCGATGACGTCGCGGATCTTCTCGGGCTTGATCTTGATGACCAGCATGCGCGGCGCGAAGTCCGAGAGCTCGGCACGGGGGGCGTCGAGCGCGGACTTCATGTGACCGAGGATGTGCATGCGGCCTTCGCGCGCCTGCAGCAGCGCGACGTGCATGATCTCCTTGGTGATCCCCTGGATCTTGATGTCCATCTGCAGTGCCGTCACGCCCTGCTCGGTACCGGCCACCTTGAAGTCCATGTCACCCAGGTGATCTTCGTCACCGAGGATGTCGGACAGCACCGCGAAGCGGTTGCCTTCCTTGATGAGGCCCATGGCGATGCCGGCCACGTGCGCCTTCATCGGGACACCGGCGTCCATCATGGCGAGACAGCCGCCGCAGACGGAGGCCATCGAGCTGGAACCGTTGGACTCGGTGACTTCGGACACCACGCGGAAGGAGTAGCCGAACTCTTCCGGCGACGGCAGAACGGCGAGCAGCGCGCGCTTGGCAAGACGGCCGTGACCAATCTCGCGACGCTTGGGCGTACCCACGCGGCCGGTTTCGCCGGTGGCGTAGGGAGGCATGTTGTAGTGGAGCATGAAGCGCTCGGTGTACTCGCCCTGCAGCGC
>CAZEDA010000588.1:0-2431 GCA_964510915.1 uncultured Rhodocyclaceae bacterium
CCTCATCACTCAGATGGGAAGCGCGATGCCCAACTGGATGCTGCCCGCCGGCACCGCGCTGGAGGACCTGCCGATGGGGCAGGTGCGCCTGCCCGTGACGATCAGCTATGGCTACAAGCCCGCCCTCTGCGCCATCGACACCTTCTACGCGCCGAGCGGCGTGCTCACCTCGGTGAACCCCGGCACGCTTACGACGCGCGACCATACTGGCGTCACCTTGGGTTACTGGGCAGCCGCCCCCGACAGGGAAACGAAGGACTGGGTGCTGCATTCCACGACGCTCGAGACACTGCAGAACCCTGTGGTGCTCGCGCAGATCGGCATCGCGACCTCGGTGGCCGTGTCGTCTGTTTGTCTGCTCGCATGCGGGCTGTTTCCGCCTGCGTGTGCCGCCTGCCCCTTTCTGGCGGTCGGTGCTGGTGGCGTGGTGGTCGACGAGATTTCCAGCATCGACGCCGACTCCCTGGAGAGCGAGGACTACGTGGGCTTCGGTCACTTCATCGACATGAAGCCGACACCGACCAGCCCCGCGCCGTTCGACGAGAAGCCTGGCAAGCTGATGTCCCGCGCGGGACCGGCCGGCGTGACGGACGTGACCGAGGACCTCGTGATGATCATCTTCGATCTCGCGGGCATGCATGTGAACCACACCGAGTCCCTCGCGCCGAAGAACTACCAGATCATCCTCGGCGCGAGTGGCGCGACGGGCACGGACTTCCATCGCAACTCGACGGCGCGAACCGGCAGCCAGTGGGAATCCCCGGTCATTCCGGATCTCCAGCTCACAGCGGTCGACAACCTGGGGATGTTCGGCTACGAGCAGTCCAAGGCCAATCGCGGAACCGGGATGGAGAGCAAACGCCTCGGGTGGCCGCTGCACGCGCTCGGTGACGCCTCCGTGCCGATGCACGCCGTAGGCGCTTCGGGCTTCGGCCACCGCCCGTACGAGGACTGCGTGGACATGGTCTTCGACAGCCTCGTCGGCGCCGGCGATACCCTCGCGTCAGTCAACACGGTGGCAGACGTGCTGACCCGCGCCGTGAAGTGGCGCAAGTTCATCCGGGACTGGCGGACGGTGCGCAGCAGTCCGGAGGTTCCGGTGAGGGATCTGATCACTGCGCTGGCGGCCGTCACACGCAGCAAGGCCACGGCCAAGCCCGAGGTGTTCCAGCCGCTCGCGTCCATTGCGTACATCCTGGACTCCGATGCCGCAATCGCCGCCTACGACAACCCGGCCATGGCCGCCGTCCAGCGGGACCTGCTCCTGGAAGGCATCGCTGCCGAGGTCGCCTTCCTTCTCTCCGTGACGGAGGTCGCACCATGAACACCCTCCTCCGCTACGCAGCGGGGTTCATCCTCGCGACATCTGCAACGGCGAACGCCGCAGTGACGAAGGAGGACACCGAAGTGTGTCTGAGCGAGGCCCGCTCCCACGCCGCCGCGGCTTACGCAAAGACACGCTCAGCCATCGACGCCCGCAAGCAACTCGAGATCGAAGCGGCACGATGCTTCGACCCGGCACTCTCCGCGGAAGCTGCGAATGCGATCGGCACCGTCAATGCGGATCGCGCCCGGCTGGCCCAGCAGTTCGTCACGCGAAAGCTCACGCTCACGGCCTACCGCGCTGCGCGCAAGGACCGCACGCGCAAGGCCGCCGCGTTGCTGTCGGACCCGAAGGCGCAGCGCGATCTGCTGGCCGGAGATGCTGACGGCGATCTCGTGCCGGACGCCGCCGATCGCTGTGCGAAGACCGCGCCCGACGCCCCGACCGATGCCCGCGGCTGCCCGATCCCGGTCCGACCCGGCGCCGACGATGAGGAGCAGGAGCGGAAGCTCCGCGCCACCCTGGAAGGATCGCGCACCCTGTTCAACCGGTCCTGCGACAACGCGCCGCGACCGGAGATCCCGTCGCCGATCGTGTGGGGCCGCGGTGCGCAGACTCGCTTCAACACGCAAGGATTCAACCTCGCCGTCTCGAAGGTGGACGGTCAGCCGCAGGGCTGCGAGATCTTCTACGAGATCCAGCTGCGCTTCACCGAACCCAATCCCGGCAACCCGCTGCTGCCGCCGGCGAAGATCGTGACGGTCACATTCAGCCAGTCGGAAGATCTGCTCCCGACCGCAGGGCACGCGGTGTTCGGCATCCCCGTCGGCAACATGACTCTCTCGCCGGGACGTGCGATCGCACGCGAAGCCATGTTGCGGGAGTACTTCAAGATCAGCTGGCGTGTTCGTGCGGTGAACGGGTCGAACCAGACATCGCCGTGGAGTCCGTTCGTGACGCAGGGGCCGGCACCCGCAGGCGTGCCGGGGTAGACGAACGCTGCAAACCTCTGATCGGCACGGCAGGCGATCTTCACCTCGGTGCGATCAGAAAAGGTGCGAGCGTGCGATCCCAGTATCGCTTGAGTTGCTGGTATTCCTTTGGGCA
>CAZEDA010000589.1:0-2426 GCA_964510915.1 uncultured Rhodocyclaceae bacterium
TCGTGGACCTGCACGCACACGTGTATCCGCAGGGCTCCGCGATCGGACTGCCCGCGGACGAACTGGCGCCGATCACGGGGGCCACCACCTGCGTCAGCGCCGGTGATGCCGGGGCGAACAACTTCTCGGCCTTCCGTCATTTCATCGCGGCGCCGTCGCGCACACGCCTGTTCGCGTTTCTCCACATCTCGACCATCGGCCTCGCCGGCTTTCCGGTGAACGAGATGCTGAATCTCGACTACGCGGACGTGGGCCTCGCGGCGAAGACGGTGGCCGAGAATCGCGACATCGTCCTCGGACTGAAGGTGCGGGAAAGCCATTCCGTGGTCGGCTCGAACGGACTGGAACCGCTGCGTCGTGCGATCCGCGCGGCGGAAGAATCCGGCACCGGCGCCCGGGTGATGTGCCACATAGGCGATGCGCCTGGCGAGCTCTCCGCGCTGCTGGACATGCTGCGCCCCGGCGACATCCTCACGCACGCGTATAGCGGCGCAGGCAACAACACGGTGCAGAACGGTGTGGTGCTGCCCGCCGCACTTGCAGCGCGAGCTCGCGGCGTGATCGTGGACGTAGGGCACGGTGCCGGCAGCTTCGACTTCACGGTGGCGGAGCGCGCGCTGGACCAGGGGTTCGGTCCCGACACGATCAGCAGCGACATTCACGCGCTGAGCGGCAATGCGCCGAGCGAGCCGTTCCTGCCCAATGTGATGAGCAAGTTTCTCGCGCTCGGCCTCCCGCTCGAAGCCGTCATCGCAGCAGCAACCGTACGGCCGGCGCAGGTGATCGATCGCGTGCCGCTCCTGGGTACGCTGCAGGTCGGCGCTCCGGCGGACGTAACGATTCTGGACCTGGTAAGGAAGCCGGTCGAATTCGTCGACACTCGCGGCAACCGGCGCCGAGGCGATCAGCAACTCAAGGTGATGCAGACCGTGCGTGCGGGACGGCCGTTCGGTCGGCCGTACCCGCTGCCCTTCTCCTACCCGTGATTACCCGGGAGCCCCGTTCCAACGCTGAAGGATGGCCTCCGTCACGCGCGCGTCGATTCCGTGGCCGAGTCCGGGGAAGCGATCGAGCGTGACGCTCGCGCCGAGCGCTGCGAGTTGTGATCGCGCCTCTTCGGCAAGACGCACCGGCATGATCGGATCGTTGTCGCCGTGAAGCAGATGGATATGCGCGCCGTTGGGCCCACGAACCGGCGGACTCGCGAATCGTCCGGACAGCGCGAACAGTCGGCCGGCCAACGGTTGCGATTCGCTCTCGAGTGCGGCGAGTCCCATGATCGCGCCTTGAGAGAATCCCAGCAGCGTGGTCCGCGCCGCATCGACGACGGCCCAGCGCTGCCACTGCTGCACGCGTGACACGAAAGCCGGGATCGCGCCCGCGACCCGCGCGGGTCGGTTGGCTTCGGTGACCCCCTGGACCGAGAACCACTGCCAGCCCGGGCCTGACGCGTCGGGCGCTTGCACACTGACCACGACGAGATCGGGCTTCGCGCCGCTCAACCACTCCGCCAGTGGCAACAGGTCTGCGGCACTGGAACCTACGCCATGGAACAGCAGGAGCAGACCCGCCGCCGTCGCCGGCCTGCTCACCACGATGTCTGCTGACTGCGGGCGGGAATCGAGAGAAACATCAAGCATGACCGGCTTCTCCGAACACGTAGCTCTCCATGGACAGCACGCCGTAGGTGATCCCGCCGTCGATGACCTCGATCGCAGTCGGCGCGCCCGAGGCGCCCGCTGCGACCATGAGCGGCAGCAGGTGCTCCGTCGTCGGGTGCGCCCGACGCGCGTGCGGTGCCGATTCCATCGTCCTTCGCAGGGTGTCCCAATCGCGGCGCGTGACGACATCGCGCACCCACCGCACGAATTCCGTAGCGTAGGTGGCGGCCGCCGAGTTCCCCGGCTGGATCTCGTAGAGGTTGTGCGTGAGGCTCCCGCTGCCGATCACCAGCACGCCCTCGTTGGCGAGCGGAGCCAATGCCTCGCCGAACGAAAACGCCTGCGCCGCATCGAGCCGGCCCGGCAACGACACCTGAAACACCGGCACGTCCGCGGCGGGATACAGATGCATCAGCGGCACCCACGCGCCATGGTCGAGCCCGCGCTGATCGTCCTCCCGCGATTGCCAGCCGGCGGCAGCCAGCAGCGCGACAGCGCGCCGGGCGAGCGCCGGGTGCCCGGGGACCGGGTACGTCATTTCATAGAGCGCCGGGTCGAAGCCGCCGAAGTCGTGGATGGTCCGCGGCCGGGCCGTTGTTCCCACCAGCGGAGCGGGGGACATCCAGTGCGGCGAGACGACGAGTACGGCCTCCGGACGGGGCAACCGCCGGCCGAGTGCCGTCAGGGCCGGGCCGGCAACGCCCGGCTCCAGCGCAAAGGTCGGGGCGCCGTGAGAGATGAATACGGTGGGCAGGCGGGACATGG
>CAZEDA010000590.1:0-2418 GCA_964510915.1 uncultured Rhodocyclaceae bacterium
GGATGCCGGAGGCCTACCGCAAGACGCTCGTGCGGCAGATCTCGCAGCACGCGCATTCGGAAATCGTGGGCATGCTCCCCGAGGGCAACTGGATCACGCGTGCGCCCTCCCTGCAGCGCAAGGCGATCCTGCTTGCCAAGGTGCAGGACGAAGGCGGGCATGGCCTGTACCTGTACGCCGCCGCCGAGACGCTCGGCGTGTCGCGCGACGATCTGATCGATGCGCTGCATTCAGGCAAGGCCAAGTACTCGTCCATCTTCAATTACCCGACGCTCACCTGGGCCGACATCGGCGTGATCGGCTGGCTCGTGGACGGCGCGGCGATCATGAATCAGATCCCGCTGTGCCGCTGCTCCTACGGGCCCTATGCCCGCGCGATGATCCGCATCTGCAAGGAGGAGAGCTTCCACCAGCGCCAGGGCTACGACCTGCTGCTTGCGATGATGCGCGGCACGCAGGCCCAGCGCGACATGGTGCAGGACGCCGTGAACCGCTGGTGGTGGCCGTCGCTGATGATGTTCGGCCCCCACGATCGCGATTCGCCGAACAGCGGCCAGAGCATGCACTGGGGCATCAAGCGCATCTCCAACGACGATCTGCGCCAGAAGTTCGTGGATGCCACCGTGCCGCAGGCCCGGGTGCTGGGCGTGAGCCTGCCCGACCCGGCGCTGAAGTGGAACGAAGCCCGTGGCCATCACGATTTCGGCGCGATCGACTGGGACGAGTTCTGGAACGTGGTGAATGGTCACGGGCCTTGCAACCGCGAGCGGCTCGCGGAGCGCGTCAAGGCGTGGGAAGACGGAGAGTGGGTGCGCGAAGCCGCACTCGCCCATGCGCGCAAGCGCGAGGCGCGGCAGGCAGCGTGAGGAGACGACGATGAGCAACAAGGAATGGCCCCTGTGGGAAGTCTTCGTGCGCAGCCGCAACGGCCTCGATCACAAGCACTGCGGCAGCGTGCACGCCCCGGACCCCAAGCTGGCGCTGCAGATGGCGCGTGACGTGTACACCCGCCGCCAGGAAGGCGTGAGTCTCTGGGTCGTCCGGTCGGACCACATCGTGGCCTCCGATCCGGACGCCAAGCCGGAGCTGTTCGATCCCGCCGCGGACAAGATCTACCGGCACCCGACCTTCTATCGTCTGCCCGACGAAGTCGACCACATGTAGGGGCAGGCCGCACCGATGATGACCCCCCATGTGGAATACGTTCTGCGCATCGCGGACAGCTCACTGATCCTCGGACAGCGTCTGTCGGAGCTCTGCGGCCACGGCCCGGTGCTCGAGGAGGACATCGCGATCACCAACATCGCGCTCGACTGCATCGGGCAGGCGCGGCTGCTGCTCACGCACGCCGGCAAGCTCGAAGGGGCAGGGCGCGACGAGGATCAGCTGGCCTTCCTGCGCAGCGAGGGCGAGTTCCGCAATGTCACGCTCACCGAACTGCCGAACGGCGATTTCGGGCGAGTGGTCCTGCGCAACTTCCTCTTCAGCAGTTTCCTCGAACAGCTGTGGGCGGCGCTGTCGGCGTCCACGGATACCGAACTCGCGGCCATCGCCGCGAAGAGCGCCAAGGAGACCCGCTATCACCGGGAGCACTCCGCGGACTGGGTCGTCCGCCTTGGCGACGGTACCGACGAATCCCACGGACGAATGGTGCAGGCGCTGAGCGCGTTGTGGCCCTACATGGCCGAATGCTTCGCTGCAGACAGCGTCGACGACGCCGTCGCCGCGTCCGGAGTAGGCGTCGCGTGGTCCGGGCTCGAATCCGGCTGGCGTCAGGCCGTCGGTCCGGTTCTGGCGGAAGCCACGCTGGAGCCGCCCCCCGACACGCCTTTCCGGTCGCGCGGCCGCTGCGGCGTCCACAGCGAGCACCTGGGCCACCTGCTGGCCGTGATGCAGCACCTGCCGCGTTCTCATCCTGGTGCCCGCTGGTGACACCCGTGCTGACCGAACAGCAGGCCTGGCAGACCCTCGCCGCCGTGATGGACCCGGAGGTGCCCGTGCTCTCGGTATGCGAGCTGGGTATCGTCCGCGACGTCCATGCCGACGCCACCGGCGTGGACGTCGTGGTCACGCCCACCTATTCCGGCTGTCCCGCCACCCGCGTCATCGAGTCCTCCATCCGCGAGGCTCTGCTCGACGCCGGTGCAGCGGAAGTCCGCGTCTCCACCCGACTCGCCCCGGCCTGGACGACCGACTGGTTGTCCGCCGAGGCCCGCGAGAAGCTTCGCGCGCACGGCATCGCGCCGCCGGTGGGCGATGCGCCGGTGGGCGTGCAGGTCATCCGCTTCCAGCCGGCATGTCCTCGTTGCGGCTCCCGCCGGACGGAACGCCTGTCCGCCTTCGGCGCCACGGCGTGCAAGGCGCTGCATCGCTGCGTCGACTGCCGCGAGCCCTTCGAGTACTTCAAGCCGATCTGAG
>CAZEDA010000591.1:0-2415 GCA_964510915.1 uncultured Rhodocyclaceae bacterium
CGGTCAACATGCAGACCTCGTTCATGCATCCGCCCTTCGGCTTCGCGCTGTTCTACCTGCGCAGCGTGGCGCCCAAGGCCGTGACGTCCGGGGACATCTACTGGGGCGCCGTGCCGTTCGTGGTGATCCAGGTCGTGATGGTCGCGGTGCTCATTGCCTTCCCGGGGCTCGCGTCGTACGCGACGTTCGGCGATGCCGCTGCCGGCGCGCAGCAGGGACAGTCGCCCTTCCTCGACAACCCCGAGTACCCGCCGACGGTGTTCGAACTGAAGCCCGATCCGGCGGGCGGGAGCAAATGAGCGCATGAGCGAGTCCCCAGGATCCCGCAGACGGTTCGTCACCGGTGCCACCGCAGGCCTCGCGGCGTCGCTCGGCGCGGGCTCGGCGACGGCCCAGACGACGCCGAGCATCCGCTGGCGGATGGCCTCGAGCTTTCCGAAGAGCCTGGACAACATCTTCGGTGCGGCGGAACTGCTCGCGCAGCGGGTGAAGGTCCTCACCGAAGGGCGCTTCGAGATCCGCATCTTCGCCTCGGGGGAACTGGTGCCCGGACTGCAGGTGCTCGACGCCTGCGAGCAGGGCACGATCGAATGCGGGCAGACGCAGGGCTTCTACTACATCGGCAAGAACAAGGCGTTCGCGTTCGATGCGGCGATCCCGTTCGGCCTCAACTCGCGGCAGCACAACGCGTGGATGTACTACGGCGGCGGCCTGGCGCTGGTGCGCGAGCTCTACGAACAGCACAACTGCATCCTGTTTCCGGGGGGCAACTCCGGCGCCCAGATGGGCGGATGGTTCCGGCGCGAAATCTCGTCGCTCGCGGACCTCAAGGGCATGAAGGTGCGCATCCCCGGCATCGCGGGGGAGATCATGTCGCGACTGGGGGCCGTGCCACAGTCGATCCCCGGTGCGGACATCTATCCGGCGCTGGAGAAGGGCACGATCGACGCTGCCGAGTGGGTGGGCCCGTACGACGACGAAAAGCTCGGCTTCTATCGCGTGGCGCCGCACTACTACTTCCCCGGCTGGTGGGAGGGCAGCTCGTGCATCTCCTTCATCGTGAACCTCAAGCACTGGAACGCGCTGCCGCCCGCGTACCGCGAGGCATTCGAGGTTGCGGCCGCGGAGGCGAACGTGCGCATGGTGGCTGCGTACGACGCGAAGAACCCGCAGGCGCTCGCGCGGCTGGTGAGCCATGGCGTGCAGCTGCATCCCTATCCGAAGGACGTGCTGCTGGCCGCGCATGCCGCGGCCGAGGCGCTCTACGACGAGGAGGCCGCCAAGAACCCCGTGTTCCGGAAGTTCCTCGCGTCGTTCCGCAAGTTCCGCTACGAGCAGACACAGTGGTACCGGATGTCCGAGGCCACGTTCAACAATTTCATGGCCAGCCAGAAGCTGCCACAGAGCTGACCATGAACCACGGCTTCGAAGTTTCTCGCTATCGATCCGACCATGGCCTCATCGGCGGTCTGGTCCGGGTTTTCGCAGTCCCCCCTCACCGGTGTGAAACCGTCCCCGTCCGCGGGGCCGACCGCGCCACTTCCTCCGTCCCCCGAAAGGAGATCCGTCCATGATGAACTTGAGCATCAATGGTCAGAGTCGTCTCTCTGACTCCCCACCCGATACGCCGCTGCTGTGGGTGTTGCGGGAGGAACTGCGAATGACCGGCACGCGCTACGGCTGCGGGCTGGGCCTGTGCGGCTCCTGCACCGTCCACATCAACGGTCAGGCCGTGCGGTCCTGTCAGCTCAAGGTGGGGGAAGTCGGCAACGCCGCCATCACCACCATCGAGGGACTGCATCCCGCCAACGCGCATCCGGTGCAGAAGGCATGGGTCGAGATCCAGGTGCCGCAGTGCGGCTACTGCCAGTCCGGCCAGATCATGCAGGCGGCCGCGCTGCTCGCGCAGAACCCGAATCCCACCGAGAAGGAAATCGTCGAGGGCATGAACGGCAACCTGTGCCGCTGTGCCACCTACCCGCGTATCGTCGGCGCCGTGAAGCGCGCCGCGAAGCTGATGAAGGAGAAGCAGAATGCCTGACGATACCCTGCCGAAAGCCGGCCGCCGCGACTTCCTGGTCCGTTCCGCCACGCTGGCCGGCGGCGCGTTCCTGAGCATTGGCGTCGGCCCGTCGCTGTTCACCGGTGACGCGCAGGCCGCCATGGCGGCCACCCCGGCGTACACACCGTCCATCTGGTTCACGATCACGCCCGACGGCACCACCACGATGCACATCGTGAAGGCGGAGATGGGCCAGCACATCGGCACCGCGCTCGCGCAGATCATCGCGGAAGAGCTGGAAGTGCCGTGGGACAAGGTGCGCCTCGACACGCCGCGCGAGAGCGTGGAGAACTTCGCGATCTACGGCCTCGCGTACACCGTGAACAGCGGCAGCGTGACCACCGAGTTCGACC
>CAZEDA010000592.1:0-2415 GCA_964510915.1 uncultured Rhodocyclaceae bacterium
AAACTGCTGGCCGTGCACGGCGTGCTCGAACGCGAAGGCAATGTCGCGCACCTCATCGCGGGCAGGCTGGAAGACCTGTCGCCGCTGCTGGGCCGGCTCGTCACCCACTCCCGGGATTTCCACTGACTTCTCCGGCGCGACACGCGTCGCACCGATACCGCGGCCCGATCAGCGATCGGGCCGCGGCCCAGCCGAACACCGCACCTACGGCTTCAGCCGGCCTTCCTCGTCCGACGACGGGCCGCCAGTGCCAACACCAGCATCCCTGCGCCGGTGAATGCAAACGCGGAAGGCTCGGGAACCGGCGCCGCTGCCATGCCGTAGTCGTACCCCAGCGCGCTCGTGATCATCGCGCCCTTGGGCAGCACCAGCCCGAAGCTCGCGGTATTCGCGAAGTCGGCCTCGCCGCCGTCCCAGGCATCGATCGTCAGTCGCGCACGGAGCTGGAACGTCTGCCCGTACTCGAACGTGAACCCGGTCGTCATCTCGTCGTGCATGGACACGGACGAACGCGCCGCGACCGCACGCGTCGAACTCGCCAGCGTCTGATCGAAATCGGCCGCGTTGCAGTTCGAGTACCACCAGTAGCAGTCCTGGGTTTCATAGGCTGCGAAGAAGTTCACGGAAGCATCCGTCTGCGGATAGAACGGACTGAAGACATCACTGCCTGCCAGCCTGCCTTCGACAGACGACGCAAAGATGCCGGTACCAAGCCCGGCTCCGCCCGTGATCGTGACGTGATCGACCCACTCCACAACCGCGCGGCTCGAGACCGTGCGGTCGCTGGTGAAGGGCGAGTTCACCTCCCAGGCCGGATCGTACGTGGTGCCGACCGATGCAGAGAGTCGCCCGAGATCCCCGGATGCGTTCGCCTCGAACGCAAGCGGCCCCAAGGTCTGTCCGGTCGACAAGGGGGCGCCGACAG
The DNA here is from genome assembly GCA_964510915.1 of uncultured Rhodocyclaceae bacterium. Taxonomy (GTDB): domain Bacteria; phylum Pseudomonadota; class Gammaproteobacteria; order Burkholderiales. The sequence continues at coordinate 926 of CAZEDA010000592.1, forward strand.
CGGAGTTCCGGCTTACGCTCGTCGACCCGGTCTCCATCCCGTGCGCGTAGTCGATACGCCCGGAGACGCTCGTCCGAATATTCGGATTCGAGAACTCGTACACCGCCTGCGCTTCCCCGGCGAGAGCCGCCGTGATGGTCAGACCCATGACTGCGATTGCCTTGCGTGGATTCATCGCTCGTTCCTCCTGAAGGTATGCTTCGCCGGAAACGTCGACGGACCATGGAACATGCACCACATCGCCCGCGAAGCAAGGTGCGCACACTACGGAGGAACCAGCGCGCGCAACATTAGCCGAAAGAAGTACGAACGCCCGCTCGGACCGCAGACTCACCGCGATTCACGCGCGGCGGAGTCATCGCGTCCGCCACACTGGATTCATCGATTCATGCGCCGTGACTCGCATGCATCACCATGACTGACGCGCTCGATAAGGCGGGCACGCCGACACCGGCTGCGTCCGCCTGCGACATCGACGCCATCTATCGCGCCGAGTCCCGTCGCGTGCTTGCCACGCTCATCCGGCTGCTGGGAGATTTCACGCTCGCCGAGGAAGCCCTGCACGACGCCTTCCGTGCGGCGCTGGAGCAGTGGCCCGCCGAGGGACTGCCCGACAATCCGCGCGCGTGGCTCGTGTCCACCGGACGCTTCAAGGCGATCGACGGGCTGCGCCGCCGCGCGCGGTTCGTGCCGCTGGACGAGCACGAGGCCTACGTCGAATCGCTGCAGGCCGATGCGGCAGACGAAAGCGAGTCCATCGAGGACGACCGCCTGCGCCTCGTCTTCACGTGCTGCCACCCGGCGCTCGCCCCAGAAGCGCAGATCGCGCTGACGCTGCGCGAGGTCTGCGGACTCACTACCGAAGAAATCGCCGCCGCGTTTCTCGTGCCGACCTCCACGCTCGCACAGCGAATCGTCCGCGCGAAGAACAAGATCCGCGAGGCACGCATCCCCTACGAAGTCCCCGATGCCGCCGCGCTGCCCGATCGCCTGGCGAGCGTGCTGCGCGTGATCTATCTGGTGTTCAACGAAGGCTATTCGGCTTCGTCCGGGCCCGATCTCATTCGACCCGACCTGTCCGCGGAGGCGATCCGCCTCGCGCGGCTTCTGCTGGCGCTGCTGCCCGAACCGGAGGTCGAAGGTCTCCTCGCCCTTCTGCTTCTGCACGACTCGCGGCGCACCGCCCGAACCGGCCCCGACGGCGACCTCATCCTCCTCGAAGACCAGGATCGCAGCCTTTGGAACACCGGCCAGATTGCCGAGGGCATCGCTCTCGTCGAGCGCGCGCTCCGCTCCCGCCGCTTCGGCCCCTATAGCCTGCAGGCCTCCATCGCTGCCGTGCACGCCGAGGCGCCTTCGTACGACGCCACGGACTGGCCCCAGATCGTCGGGCTCTACGACGCGCTGCTGCGGCTGGAGCCCTCTCCCGTCATCGGACTCAACCGCGCCGTGGCCGTCGCGATGGCCTGGGGACCGGAGCGGGGTCTGCA
>CAZEDA010000593.1:0-2412 GCA_964510915.1 uncultured Rhodocyclaceae bacterium
GCACGGGCCGCCGCACCATCCTGTTCGTGGATGAAGTGCACCGCTTCAACAAGGCACAGCAGGACGCCTTCCTGCCGTTCGTGGAGCAGGGCGTCGTGACCTTCATCGGCGCCACCACCGAGAACCCGTCCTTCGAGGTGAACAGCGCGCTGCTGTCACGCGCGGCGGTGTACGTGCTCAACTCGCTGACCATCGAGGAACTGAAGCAGCTCTTCGAGCGCGCGCGGTCCCAGGCTCTCGGTGATCTCGCCTTCACCGAGGGCGCGCGCGACATGGTCGTGGGGGTGTGCGACGGTGACGCGCGGCGGATGCTCAACATCCTGGAGACCATTCGCGCCGCGGCCGAGGCCGCCCACCTGGAGACGGTGGACGAAGCCTTCCTGCAGGCCACGCTCGCGCAGAACCTGCGCCGCTTCGACAAGGGCGGCGAGGCGTTCTACGACCAGATCTCGGCGCTGCACAAGTCGGTGCGGGGCTCCAACCCCGATGCCGCGCTGTACTGGCTGTGCCGGATGCTCGATGGTGGCGTCGATCCGCTGTACCTGGGGCGGCGCATCGTGCGCATGGCCTCCGAGGACATCGGCAACGCCGACCCCCGCGCGCTGCGGCTCGCGCTCGACGCCGCCGAAACCTACGAGCGGCTGGGCAGCCCGGAAGGCGAACTCACGCTGGCGCAGGCCGTCATCTACCTCGCGTGCGCGCCGAAGAGCAACGCGGTCTACGTTGCCTATAATGCGGCCCGCGAATTCGTGAAGCGCGAGGGCTCGCATCCCGTGCCGCTGCATCTGCGCAATGCGCCGACGAAGCTGATGAAGAACCTGGGCTACGGCCACGCCTACCGCTACGCGCACGACGAGCCCGAGGCCTATGCCGCCGGGGAGACATACTTCCCCGACGAGATCGAGGCGCCGAGCTTCTACCGGCCGACGCCGCGCGGGCTGGAAGGGCGCATCGGCGAGAAGCTCGCGCATCTGCGCGAACTCGACGAAGCCGCGACCCCCGCCAACCTGGCGTCGCGCAAACGGCGCGACCCGAACAACCGTACCTGACTTCGAGCGAATCTTTCCATGCTAGACATCCAATTGCTGCGCAGTGATCTCGACGCCGTGGCCCGCCGCCTGGCCGATCGCGGATTCGAGTTTCCCGTCGCCGAGTTCCAGGCGCTCGAGGCGCAGCGCAAGGTCTGCCAGACCGCCACCCAGGACCTGCAGTCCCGCCGCAACACGCTCTCCAAGCAGATCGGCGTGATGAAGGGCAAGGGCGAGGACACCACCGCCGTCATGGCCGAGGTCGCCGGGCTCGCGGACGAACTGAAGCGCAACGAAGTCGAACTGGACGTCCTCCGCGCAAAGCTCGACGACCTGCTGCTCGGCATCCCCAACGTGCCGCACGCCAGCGTCCCGGCGGGGCGCTCCGCCGACGACAACGTCGCGGTGCGTAGCATCGGGACACCCAAGTCCTTCCCCTTCGAGGTGAAGGACCACGTGGACGTGGGCGAAGGTCTGGGCATGCTGGACTTCGCCACCGCCGTGAAGATCTCGGGCGCGCGCTTCTCGCTCATGAAGGGTGCCGTGGCGCGGATGCACCGCGCCCTCGCGCAGTTCATGCTGGACGTGCATACCGCTGAACATGGCTACACCGAGGTGTACGTGCCGTATCTCGTCAACGCCGCGAGCATGCGTGGCACAGGCCAGCTGCCGAAGTTCGAGGCCGATCTTTTCGGCGTGCCGCGCGGGGAGGAGGGCAAGCTCTATCTCATCCCGACGGCCGAGGTGCCGGTGACCAACATGGTTCGCGACGAGATCCTGGCGGCCGAATCGCTGCCGCTCAAGTTCGTCTGCCATTCGCCTTGCTTCCGCAGCGAGGCAGGCTCGTACGGCAAGGACACGCGCGGCATGATCCGTCAGCACCAGTTCGACAAAGTGGAACTCGTGCAGGTCGTGCATCCGGAAAAGAGCTACGAGGCACTGGAATCGCTGACCGGCCACGCCGAGACCATCCTCAAGCGTCTCGACCTGCCATATCGCGTGATGGCCCTGTGCACCAGCGACATGGGCTTCTCCAGCGCCAAGACCTACGACCTCGAAGTGTGGCTGCCCGCGCAGAACGCCTACCGCGAGATCTCGTCGTGCTCCAACTTCGAGTCGTTCCAGGCGCGGCGCATGCAGGCCCGCTACCGCGGCGACAAGGGCAAGCCCGAGATCGCGCACACGCTGAACGGTTCCGGCCTCGCGGTGGGCCGCACGCTCGTGGCGATCCTGGAGAACTACCAGGAGGCCGACGGCAGCGTGACCATTCCCGCCGCGCTCCTGCCATACATGGGCGGATTGAAGAAGATCGAGAAGGCTTAGCGGCTTGTAGCCCGGACGGAGCGAAGCGAACTCCGGGAGCGGCTTCTCTCGTTCGACCATC
>CAZEDA010000594.1:0-2407 GCA_964510915.1 uncultured Rhodocyclaceae bacterium
TGCACCGGACCATCGAACACGACATCGAACAGCCGTACGCGCGCATCGAATCGTCGCACCGTCAGGACGAGGCGGTCGCTCTTCACCGGTACCGCAGGCAACGCGAGATCGAACGAGGAAAAGATGGAATGCTGGCCCGGACAGACCATGCCCACGAAGTACGACAGCGACGCTGCAGCGGCAACCGCGTCGGCACCGAGCCTCGCACTTGCGGCCGGAAACGCCACCGCAGCGGCAGGCGCCGGAATCGTCAGCGCATAGCTGCGACCGACATGGGTTTCGGGGGCCACGTCGACCGGCGCCGGAAGCGAGTCCATCGACGTCACCTCTGCCACAGGCGAGGCGCTGGTCGCTGCGGCAACGCCACCGCCGTCAGCCAGCCGCAGACTGATTCGCGCACACACGAGCGTGTCGACGGCCGCCTCGAGGGCGACCGTTCCGGGATCTCCGTCCACTTGCGAAAACATGACGCGATCGCCCACGCTGACGGGATTCGCGAAGGTGCAGCCCACGGCAGTGACCCGCGCATCGGTGGTCCGCCCCCAGTACTCGAGCGCCGTCAGAAACACGTGAATGCCGTGGACGACCTGCCTGCCCGTGAGCAGCCGGCGCGCGGCCACGGCGTCCATGTGCATGGGGTTGCGGTCAGCGGACAGCACCGCGAACCTCTCCTGGTCTTCGTGAAGGAACTGCTTCTCGCCGAGTTGGGTCATGCGTGTCTTCTTTGCACTGTGCGGGAAATCATGGAACCGCGGCGACCGTTCAGGCGCTGCGGAGACTGTTGACGCGGTTCTCGAGAATGCGACCGAGGGTGCGATGCACCGGGACACGCAGCAGCGTGTTCCGGCCCGAGGCGGCCGCCGGCCCGCCCGTGCGCAGTCCGACCATCGGGACGGTCTCGAACCGATCCGTGTTGTCTGCGAGGTAGCGGCACAGGCGGCGCAGGCGGTCCTGGTTGATCCCATTGGGTCGGATGTCGCCGAAGCCCGGACTCGTGTACTTCACGAACTCGAACGGATGGGTCAGGAGCACCACAGTCTCGACGCCTTCGTCCTGCGCGGCATCGAGGAGCGCGCGAGCCTCTCCCCAGGACGTCCCCGTGACGGTGAGCGACTTGAGATGGGTGCGCTCGCCCAGGACGAGATCGGCGTAGGTGAGGACCGGCGCCTCGGTGATCCCGCCGATGCGATGCACGCCCGAGTAGAGGTGCAGCGAGGGGTCGGCCGGACGGTAGACGGCAAGTCCGATGTTCGACGCGAGAGGCAGACCGACCGCCTCCATCGCACGGTACACGTTGAGGTCGGCCATCATGCTGCCGGTGCGCATGGCGACCGGACGCGCGATCCCCCAGCGTTCGAATGCGGCGATGCCCTGCTGCATCCAGCCGGTCAGCGTCTCGACGCTGCGGCTGTGCATGTGGTCGGACGGCGGATCGCTCTGCAGACGGCTGCGCCAGTCGGATCGCTCGAAGTAGGTCCAGCAGGGATGCAGATGGAGCTGCACGTCCTGACCGGCGTCACGGATCCGGCAGGCGATGGCGCCCATGGGGTCATCGCCGAAGAAATGGGTATTGAGCGCCTCGACGAAGAACGTCGCTTTCGTTCCGAACTCGGCGAATGTGTCGAGCAGGAAGCCCAGACCGTGTGAGCGTCCGCCCACTTCACAGAACACGGCCTGAGGGCCAACCGGACGGTTGCGCTCCGGATCGGCAAAGGCGCCGCCGACACTGAACTCCGTGTCGATCGTGATGAGGACCTGGGTTTTCATGGAATCGGGAGCTTACGGGTCCGAAAGGGCCGGGGGAAGACGTCCGGGAAGCCGGAGTCCGTTGGAATCGCAACATCCACGCCTGCGGCCAGGAGGGGCATCGGCCCTCCCCGGATCATGGGCAGAGAACTTGCTTTTTGGAGGGGCCTCGAAGCGGCGCGTCCCGGTCGCGGCGCCGGTCCGACCGGCAAACCCGCATTCACGGACCCGCCACCGCCCCACGATCCGACTTGGCAGTTCACCCCGCATGGCAAAGACGAAATTCGCGTTTGACGACCTCACGCAGATCTCCTCGCGCAGCGAGCTCCGGGCCGCACTGGCCCTGTCCCGCCTGTCGCTGAGCCTTCCGCAGGCGCAGACCCTCTCCGCGCACGCGAAGACCCTCTCGCCGGCGATGCAGCCTCTGCGTCTGGGTATCGTCCACACGTACACCAGCGACCTGCTCGATCCGTGGCTCGATCTCGCGGCGTCCCTGGAGGGGCTGGAGATCGCGACCTATCACGCGCCCTATGGTCTCGCCCTGCAGGAAGCCCGTGAAGGTTCGGAACTCCTCGCCCACAAACCCGACGTGACCCTGCTGCTCCTCCGCCGGGAGGACATCCACCCCGACCTGCAGCGGCCGATCACGGGCCTGCCTCCC
>CAZEDA010000595.1:0-2405 GCA_964510915.1 uncultured Rhodocyclaceae bacterium
TCCATCGTGCTGGCCGTGGCGAGCTTCACGACGGTCGCGTTCTTCGCGGACCGGGTGAAGTCCGCGCTGACCCAGGAGGCCAGCCAGCTGCTGGGCGCGGACCTCGTGGTCGTGTCCGACCGTCCCATCGGTGACGACGTTCGCGCCGCCGCGACACGGCTCGCCCGTGCCACCACCGAGACGGTGCGTTTTCCGAGCATGGTGAGTGCGGGTGACGCCAGTCTGCTCGTCGAGATCAAGGCGATCTCGACCGGCTATCCGCTAGCCGGCCGGCTGCGGATTGCGGGCGGGGACGGCACGACGGTCGATCGCCGGGCAGGGCCTCCAAGCGGCGAAGTGTGGCTGGACGATCGCGCCATGGCTCGCCTGGGTGTGGGCATCGGGACGCAGCTGGCCGTCGGCGAGAAGAGTTTTCTCATCTCCGGGCGGACGGCGGAAGATCCCGAGGCCGCCATCGGCTTCCTGAACATGATGCCCAGGCTGCTGCTGAATGCCGGCGACCTCGAAGCCACGCGACTCATCCAGCCCGGGAGCCGGGTCACGTACCGGCTGATGCTTGCGGGCACGCCCGAGCGGCTGCGGGCGTTCCGCGACGAAGTCTGGACCGGCATCGGGCCGGGCCAGCGCCTGGAGGACGTCCGCGATGCGCGCCCGGAGATCCGCTCGGCGCTCGAGCGCGCGGAGCGTTTCCTGGGGCTCGCCTCTTTGCTATCCGTGGTGCTGGCGGCGGTGGCCGTGGCGCTGGCAGCGCGTCGCTACGCGCAGCGTCACGTCGACAACTGCGCCGTCCTCCGGGCCCTCGGCGCGAGCCGGGCCTATACGGTGGCCGTGCATGCCTGGCAGATCGGTCTGGTGGGTCTGGTCGCGGGCTGTGCGGGCGCCGCCATCGGCTTCGGCGCGCAGGCCGGGCTTGCGAGTCTGCTGGCGCCGATCGTCCAGGTTCCGCTGCCGCTGCCGGGCATCGAGCCGGCGCTGCAGGGGATCGCCGCCGGCTTCGTGATGCTGCTCGGATTCGCGCTGCCGCCACTGGCCGCACTGGGCCGGGTGCCGGCTCTGCGGGTTCTGAGACGGGACGTCGGCATGCCGTCGGGGATTTCCTGGGTCGGCTATGCGGCGGGGTTCGGTGCGGTGGCCGCGCTGGTCTACTGGCACACGCGGGATGCGAGGATGGCCTCCATCGTCCTGGGCGGCATCGTCGCGGCGGGTGCGGTTTCGGGCCTGGTGGCGGCGGTGCTCGTCCGCGTCGCGGCTGCGGCAGGCCGGCGAGCGGGGTTCGCGTGGCGCTTCGGGCTCGCCAATCTTTCGCGGCGAACCGTGGCCACCGTGGTGCAGGTGGTGGCGCTGGGAGTGGGACTCCTCGCGCTCATGCTGCTGTCCATCACGAGGGGCGATCTGCTGGACAGCTGGCGCCAGTCACTTCCGCCGGATGCGCCCAACCGCTTTCTGGTGAACATCCAGCCGGACCAGGTGGACGCGGTGCAGGATTTCCTCGGGACGGAAGGCCTCACGCAGGCAAAGCTGTTCCCGATGGTCCGGGCGCGTCTCACCGATATCAACGGCAGGAAGATCTCGTCGGCGAGCTTCACGGAAGACCGCGCCCGCCGGCTCGTGGACCGGGAATTCAACCTGTCCTGGGCGGATCGTCCGCAGGTCGACAACGTGATCGAGCAGGGTGCCTGGTGGTCCGGGCCGAAGCCGGCCGGGCAGTTCTCGATGGAGAAGGGGATCGCCGAGAGCCTCGGCATCCGCGTGGGCGACGTGCTCGGCTACGACGTCGCCGGGCAGCGCCTGGAAGCGCCCGTCACGAGCCTGCGCAAGGTGGAGTGGGACAGCTTCCGGGTGAATTTCTTCGTGGTGTCGCCGCCGGGCCTGCTGGAAGCGTATCCGGCCACCTATGTCACGAGCTTCCATCTGCCGACGGAGCGCTCCGCGGTGATGGACCAGCTCGTGAAGCGCTTTCCCAATCTGCTCGTGATCGACGTGGCTGCCATCCTTCAGCAGGTGCAGCTGATGATGGGGCACGTGGTCCGTGCGGTGGAGTACCTGTTCCTCTTCTCGCTGCTGGCGGGACTGCTCGTGCTGTTTGCGGCCCTGCAGTCCACGCACGACGAGCGCCTGCGCGAGGCCGCGATCCTGCGCACGCTCGGCGCGGCATCCCGGCAGATCGCCAAGGCGCACGCCGCGGAGTTCCTGCTCGTCGGCACGCTGGCGGGCATCTTCGCGGCGCTGGGCGCCTCGGGGATCGGGCTGCTGCTCGCGCGGGAGGTCCTCAATGTCCCGTATACCGTGGGCGCGGGAGTCTGGATCGTCGGCATCCTGGCGGGTTCGATCGGTGTGCTGGTGGCCGGGCAGCTGGGCACCCGGCAGGCAGTGCACGTCTCGCCCGTGGAGGCGCTTCGACGGGG
>CAZEDA010000596.1:0-2400 GCA_964510915.1 uncultured Rhodocyclaceae bacterium
CGCTCCGTCCGGGCTACAACATCGAAATGGCAACGACCGCCATCAACGCCGGATACGGAAACAACACCGTGGGCCGAAACGCCGAACGCAGGTACTCGACGAGGAGTGACGCGACTCCACCGCGCTGCGCATTCCATGCCGTATGAAAAAGGTAGGCCTCGCCCGCAGGCGGAGGCGTCTTTGCGAGAAGGGACTCCACGAGGAGAAGCCGGTCGCCGAGCCGGCCCTGCACCGTGCGGAGCATCGCTTCCTGAATCCACAAGGCGCCGAGCAACAGGATGGTCGCCCACACCGGTACGGCGACGAACCCTGCCGCGGTTAGCACGACTGCCGCGATCTTGATGGCCGCCGCCGTGCGCTCGTGCCGCTCGTGGTCCTGCTGCAGCGTGGCCCATTCGTGGCCCAGAGGACTCGAAGGCTCCATGACGTGTTCTCTCCCGTTGGCGTGACGGGCGGCATCATGGCACACCGACCACGCGAAGGACCTCAGGCGCTCTTCACCCAGAGCGACTTCGGCAGCAGGCAGTGGATGTGCCGCTCGCCCGGGGCGACGCGCCCGATGCGCGTATCCATCGCCAGGCTCGCGAGCGAGTAGGAGTCGATGGGAGAGAGCGACTTCCGCTCCGCCACGAGCTCGATCATCGCCATCGCGGCCTCGTTCATCGCCGTCATGATGTCGGCGTTGACCGCATGGGTGACGTAGGCCCGGCGCGTTTCCACCGTCGGGCGCGCGGCCGGCTTCACCTTGGGCTTCTTGGGCAGCATGCAATACAGGCCCTTCACCTGGTTCACGACCTCCGCCACCCGGCAATCGCCGAACTCGGCCATGTACTTGCGGGCCGACGCGGAGTCCATGCCACGCTCGTCCACCAGGAAGCGCAGCGTCTCCTCTTCCAGGAGATCGAGTGCCTTGTTGAGGTCGCGGTCGTACCCGAGCGTGAGCCAGTGGGTCGGCGTCTCCACGCGCGGCCAGGCGATGGACTTGCCCTTCACCACTTCCACCTGCATGCGCAGTTCGTTGAACGCCGTCTCGATCGCGGTGAGGTTGATCTCGCCGTTGCCCTGGGCGGCGTGCGAGTCGCCGGACCACAGCAGCGCGCCGTCCACGAACACGGGCAGGTAGACCGTCGTGCCCTGCACCATCTCGCGAATGTCCAGATTGCCGCCGAACGGACCGGGCGGGACGGTGCTGTGCCGGCCGCTCTCGGCGCGCGCCACCCCGAGAATGCCGGGGAACGGACGCACCGGAATCTCGATGCCCGGCAGGAACTCCGTCATGCCCCGATGGAGGTCCAGGTAGAAGTGCTTCACCTGCGGGTCGCGGAACACGTCGGGAAACTGGCCGAGCTTGAGCGTGCCGGGGAGGTTCCAGTTCGCGCCGTAGGTCTTGGGCACGATGCGGTCGAGGCGGATCTTCAGCACGTCGCCGGGCATCGCGCCTTCGACGAAGACCGGGCCGGTGATGGTGTGCGGGCCGCGCCCGGGGTTGTCCACGCGAAGCCGGGTGATGGTGTCGATGTCCACGCCCGGGAGGATCCGGTTCTGCGATGCCATCATCGTTTCCATGACGACGGTGTCGCCCGACCGGATGCGGGCCCGGGGGGTCTCGCTGTTGTCGAACCAGCCCCACTGCACGGTTTCGTCGGTTGCGGGCAGGAGGTACACCCCGCCCTGATACTGGCCGATGTGGCCGGACTGAAGCGCGCGCATCTCGGGGCGGGCAGCCGGCTCCTCCGCGCGGGCGATCTGCGAAAGCGGCGCGGCCGCGGCGAGCGTGCCCATGCCTGCCAGGAATTCCCTTCGGTTTGCCATGATGCGATCCTCCTGAACTTGTTGTGGTGTGCGTGCAGCGCAAGGTCCAGACCAAGGCTATGCCCCGCAATCGGGCCGGATTCCCCCGCATCGTGCTTCACGTTTGTGCCACACCGTAGGGCAGCGCACAATCCAAGTGCAAGGAGAACCGTCCATGTATCTCTACATCCACGGCTTCAACAGCTCGCCGGCGTCGATCAAGGCCAAGCAGTTGCAGCGCCGCCTCGACAGTCTCGGCCGCGGGGGCGAGTTCGCCTGTCCCGCGCTCTCCCACTGGCCGCGGGAAGCGATGCATCAGCTCGAAGCGCTGCTGCACGGCGGACGCGGACGCGACGCCGTGCTGGTGGGCAGTTCGCTAGGTGGTTTCTACGCGACCTGGCTCGCCGAGCAGCACGGCTGCCGAGCCGTCCTGGTGAACCCGGCCATCACGCCGCAGGATGGTCTCGAGGCCTACCTTGGTCCCCAGAAGAACCTGTACACGGGCGAGCCCTACGAACTCACGCGCGGGCACCTCGAGCAGATGGCCGGATACGCGGTGCCCGAGCCCACCCGGCCCGAGCGCTACTTCCTGATGGCCACGACCGGCGA
>CAZEDA010000597.1:0-2397 GCA_964510915.1 uncultured Rhodocyclaceae bacterium
GCTGCGGGTAGATGTAGAGCGTCTTGCCGCGGTTGACGATGGTGTCCTTGATGGCGTTGCGCATGGAGCTGGTGATGCCGCCGAAGACGACATCGACCTTGTCCTTCTGCACCAGCTTGCGCACGCGCGTGACCGCCAGCTGCTCGTTGCTGGCCGTGTCCTCGAGGATGATCTGCAGGGGGCGGCCCAGGAGACCGCCGGCGGCGTTGATCTCTTCCACCACCATTTTCGCGACGTTCGCGTTGGGGATGCCCGCGTAGCCGATGGCACCGGTCAGGTCCGTGGCGATGCCGACCTTGATGGGGTCGGCGGCCCAGGCGCCCTTGGGGTTCAGGATGTAGCTGCCGCCGCCCAGCGCGATCATTCCCGCGAGGGCACTCGAGCGCTGCATGAACAGACGCCGTGCATAGGACTCCAGACGCTGCTGGGTGTCATCGTGACTCATCTCAACTACCTCCTCGTTTTGGACAAGAGACCTTCCGGCCGGAACTTGACGATGATGATGGCTAGTACGAACACGAGCAGGTCTGCGACCACGGGCTTGATGGCCCAGGGCAGCGCGGCGCTCGTGGCGCCGACCAGGGCTGCGCCGGCGATGGAACCCTCGAAGCTGCCCATGCCGCCGAGCATCACCGCGAGGAACGACTTGATGAGGAAGGGCACGCCCATGTCCGCGCTGATGGAGTACATGGGCACCATCAGGGCGCCGGCGAGACCCGCCAGCGCCGAGCCGAATGCGAACGTGCCGGCGTAGACCCGATTGACGCTGATGCCCGAGGCGCGGGCCAGCGCGGGATTCTCCAGCGACGCGCGCACCTGCAGTCCCAGCGTCGTCCGGGTGAGGAGCAGCCAGCAGCCGACCATCACCAGGGCCGTGATGACGATCACCGCCGTGCGCCATTGCGACACGGACGCGTCCCCGATCGCGAAGGACCCGACGAGCGGAGCGTTGACGCTGTAGAAGCGACCGCCCAGCAGGGCGCGGACGGTTTCGCGCAGCGACAGCGCGATGGCGTAGGTGCCGAGCATCGCGACGATGGGTGCGCTGTAGAAGCGGCGGATCGCAAGACGTTCGAGCACGAGACCGATGAAGGCGACGACAAAGGGCGCGGCGATCATCCCTGCCCAGGTGGGCATGCCGTGCTCCTGGAACGAGTACACGGTGTACGCGCCGAGCAGGACGAACTCGCCGTGGGCGAAATTGAAGATGCCCATCATGCTCGCGATGACGCCTAGCCCCAGCACCACCAGGACGAAGATGGCGCTGTACGCGGCAATATCGAACACGAACGGAACGACGTCCATATCCTCCCCAGGATATCGTTTGGGCGACGGCCTCGACCGCAGATTCCATGCCCATGCCCGCGACATCGCCGCTCGCTGGACTAAGCGCAGGAATCGTCGGATGAAATCCTCACCTCGCCGCGGCTTGGTGTACACCGCGGCCTGGAGGCTTCGCACTCTGCGGGTGCGTGCCTCGCGAACTCTTGGTGCGTGACACGCGGGAGATGCCTCGGCACGCACCAATATCGCTCGGAGATTAACGTGCGCGGCGACGCCAGCACAAGATGAAATCCGTTGCGCGCCGCAGCATGACGGCGGCGTCTCGCGTCTGCCAGACGGGGGTTTCCATTCGAGTTCGTCGGGCGCATGATGACGCCACAAACAGAACAACAGAGATGCGCCTTGCCGTGTCTCGCCGGCGTGCGCGGAGAAGCATCAACGCCCTGATAGGAGTTGTTCGACCATGGCAACCCATCGCAAGGAAACCGACCCGGCCATCCGGGTGAAGGCGCTCGAATCCCTTCTGACCGAGAAGGGGCTGATCGATCCCAAGGCGCTCGACGCGCTGGTGGACACGTTCGAACACAAGGTGGGGCCGCGCAACGGCGCCAAGGTCGTCGCCAAGGCGTGGGTCGACCCCGCGTACAAGCAGCGCCTGCTGACGGACGGCACCGCCGCCATCAAGGAGCTGGGCTACTCCGGGCTGCAGGGCGAGGACATGGTCGTTCTCGAGAATACCGACGAGGTCCATAACGTCGTCGTTTGCACCCTCTGCTCCTGCTATCCCTGGCCCACCCTCGGGCTGCCGCCGGTCTGGTACAAGTCGGCGCCTTACCGTGCCCGGGTCGTCTCCGACCCGCGGGGTGTTCTGGCCGAGTTCGGCGTGAGCGTGCCCGAGACGACGGAAGTGCGCGTGTGGGACACCACGGCAGAGCTTCGATATCTCGTGCTGCCCAAGCGCCCGGAAGGCACGGACGGCCTCTCGGAGTCCCAGCTGGCCGATCTCGTGACGCGCGATTCCATGATTGGTGTCGGCGTCGTCGCCGCGCCCTGACCGACCCTCACCAAGGAGAACACCATGAACGGTATTCACGACCTGGGCGGGATGCACGG
>CAZEDA010000598.1:0-2394 GCA_964510915.1 uncultured Rhodocyclaceae bacterium
CTGGCGCTCCGGTCGGGACGCCCTTCGTTGTTTCCTATACCTTCGACCCGGCCCAGCTCGTGGACCAAAGTCCCGATGTGTCAGAAGGTTTGTATTCCATCTCGGGTGGCGCCCCTTTTGGGACCGTGAGTTTCACGGCTGGGTCGCTTGTCTTGCCGGGTTATCTCAGCACCATCTACATCAAGGACAATGCGCCAGGTCAGGACGACATGTTCCAAATCTACGCCGTCATCGCTGACGCAGCGAACAATGGCTCCACCGCTTGGATATTTGCGTCCGGGAAGGACTGGCTCAGCGGTGACAGCCTGCCCCTGAATGCGGCATTCTTCGATGGGGCCAGCAGTCTGGTCCTCGAGGCCACCACCAATAGTCCGGAGCCCAACCCGCTCCAGGCCTTCCCGGGCCCTGCGGGTGTGCGCGCCCTGCCGGAGCCGGGCTCTCTCGCCCTTGTCGGCCTCGCACTCGCCGCCGTGGCCGGTTCGCGTCGGGGCCGCGCGCGGACATAAACCGGCCGTCACAGGGACGGATTCCACCCGTTTTCGGCACGAGCCCGCCTGACTGCTCCACAGTGCGGGCAGGAGTCTTCGCGTCGGACGCGCCGTCGACCCGCGCTTCGGCCGGCAGGCCGATGGCGCCCAGCGGGTGGCCGACATGGCCTCGCGGTCCACGAGGCTCGACGGTGGTCCCAACCTCCTCTACGCGGCCGGCATTGGTGTGTTCACGGCTGATCTCTATCCCGGGACGTCGGGGTCGGACCCGGAATGCGAATGCGACAGCAAGAAGATCCCAAGCGGGTACGGAGCCCCAACGACGTGTTGGCGTACCCAGACTTCCACGGCATCTGTGCCTCTGCGTACGTCGCCCGCTGGTTTCCGTGCCCTGAGTTTCTTGCCAACTACCGGAACTGCCCGAATGCAACCAGCGGTACGGCGTCACTACGATTGCCCAGCCATACGTCTTGCGATCAGCGATTGCCTATGGCGCTGCGCCGAACAGATAGGTGAGCCCGATCCGCAGGGTCTGCATGGTGATGTCGTTCTCGACCGACCGGCCCTGAACCGACGCGAAGCCGCCTCCGGAGACCACGCCGCCACGGGCATCGGGAAAGCTGAAGCGAACCGAATCGAATTGCGTGTGGAGGTAGTCCATGCGCAGAGACCAGGCGCCGGAAACGCGCCAGGCGGCGCCGATTCCCAACGTCCAGCCGATCGGCGTGGCCTTGTCGCTGTCGCTAAACCGGGCCACGGTCTGTGTCGGTCCGCTCACGCCCTCGTACTGGGTGCGGGTCTCGTTCAGTGAAGCCATGGCCAGGCCGCCGGTGATGTTCACCATGAACGGGCCGGTCGCATAGCCGAGACGCACACGCGCGGTCGACATCCACCGGGTCTCGCGGAGGATCGAGGCCTGAGTCATGCCGTTCCAGGGATTGTTGGCCGTCACGATGGCGTCCTGGCGGCCCTCCTGGTTCAGCCACCCCCAGTCTGCCTCCAGCCCGACCACGATCCCGGTGGGGAACTGACGCTGGAAGCCCAGGAGCAATCCCGCCCCCGCACCGCGGAAGGAGTCTTCGGCGGATTCGCTGGAGGCGTTGGTGCCGACGTTGCCGTCACCCCGCTTGCTCTCGCCGCTGACCCTGCTGGAGGTCTCGATACCGAAGAGGCTCACATACGAGCCGCTCCAGCTCGTCGCCTCCGGGGAGGCCTGGGCAAGAGCAGGTTCTGTCGCCAGCGAGAGCACGCCGATGAGGATCCCGCAGGCAACCGAGGAGTAGGTCTTCATACCGAATGGCCCTGAGCGATGCAGTCAGGTCGACTGCAACACGGCTTATCGGCAAGTCGTGCTATCGGCTTGACTCGCGCTAGCCCGTGCCCCGCGCCCGGCACCAGGTGCCGTTCAGGAAGGCGTCACTGCCAAAGGTCTAGCGGGCTTCACCCGCGACCGGCACGCTGCTCTCGAACCGCAACTCGCTGGAGTCCACCACTTCCGCGCTGAGGGTTCCTTCGCCGTCGGGGACGAAGTTGAAGCGGAACGCGGGGTTCTCGCTGATCGAAAAGTCGACGCTCGCCGACATCACCAGCCGGTCACGCCACAGGACCCGTACGGTGCGGACGAACTGCGGGGGCTCCACCACGTGAGAAGTCTGGTCCACCGCGAGGCCGGACGTGTTCGGATGCCGGATGAGCAGCGCGACGGCGTTCGGGATGTCCTGCCGGATGGTGTCGGGAAGCTGCCAGCGCATGCGGCCGAGCGTGGTCGCGTCTGCCGCCCGCTTGTTGCCGGGAGCCGAGCAGCCGCCGGCGGCTTCGATGAATTTCGTGGTCATGGTGAGCGAGCCATCCGCGAACTCGGCCACCACGCGCACCGGGCTGTTGGTCTCGACTCGCACACGGGTCT
>CAZEDA010000599.1:0-2380 GCA_964510915.1 uncultured Rhodocyclaceae bacterium
GTCCAGGCGAGATAGGTGGAGAACATCGCCATCTCGCCCTGCGCGAAATTGATGTGGTGGGTCGACTGGTAGATCATGACCAGGGCCAGCGCGAGAGCCGCGTAGATGCCGCCCGTGGCGAGGCCGGAGAACAGCTGGTGGAGGAAGGCTTCCATCGCTCAGTATCCGAGGTAGGCCGCGCGGACGGTCTCGTCGTTGCGCAGATCGGCGGCCGCGCCGCTCAGGGCCACCTGCCCGGTCTCCAGCAGATACGCGGTATCCGCCAGTTCGAGCGCGAGCCGCGCGTTCTGCTC
This sequence comes from uncultured Rhodocyclaceae bacterium, assembly GCA_964510915.1. Lineage (GTDB taxonomy): Bacteria > Pseudomonadota > Gammaproteobacteria > Burkholderiales. The sequence goes on from CAZEDA010000599.1 coordinate 294, forward strand.
GACGAGCAGGATGCTCACCTTCTCTTCCCGATTGACGGTACGCATGATGCGGAAGATGTCCTGGACCACCAGCGGCGCGAGCCCGAACGACGGTTCGTCCAGCACCAGCAGCTTCGGGCGCAGCATGAGCGCCCGCGCGATCGCGAGCATCTGCTGCTCGCCGCCCGAGAGGGTGCCCGCCTGCTGCGCACGCCGTTCGGCGAGCCGCGGGAAGTAGCCATACATGCGAGCCATGTCCTGCTCCACCGCCTTGCGGTCGCGTCGCGTGATCGCGCCCACGCGCAGATTCTCTTCCGTCGAGAGCATCGTGAAGGTCCCGCGGCCGTCCGGCACGTGGGCAAGCCCGAGCCGCACGATGTCCTCAGTCACTCGGTTCTCGATGGCCTCGCCCGCAAACCTCACTTGGCCGCGCCGCCGCACGAGCCCGCACACTGCGCGCAGCAGAGTCGTCTTGCCGGCGCCGTTGGCCCCGAGCACCGTGGTGATGCCGCCTTCCGTGACGGAGAAGCCGACGCCGCGCAGGACGTCGGTCGGACCGTAGCCGGCATGCAGATCCTTCACCTCGAGCAGGATGGCCATCGTCAGTGCGCCTGGTCGTCGCCGAGGTAGGCGCGGATCACCTCGGGATCGCGCTGCACCTCGGCGGGAAGGCCGTCGGCGATCTTGCGGCCGAAGTCGAGGGCGACCACCTTGTCGGACACCCGCATCACCAGATTCATGTGGTGCTCGACGAGCAGCACGGTGAGCTTGAGTTCGTCCCGCAACCGCCGGATGAGACCCATGAGGCCGTCCACTTCCTCGTGATTGAGGCCGGCCGCAGGTTCGTCCAGCAGCAGGAGCTTGGGATTCGACGCCAGCGCTCGCGCGAGCTCCACCCGCTTCTGGGTACCGAAGGGAAGATCGGCGACACGGGTGTCAGCCACGGATTCCAGATCGATGAGCCGTGCCAGTTCCACCGCACGATCGTGCACGCGCCGCTCTTCGCGCCCCACGCCGGGCCAGCGCAGTGCGCTCGCCGCAAATCCCCCTCGGCTCACGGCGTGACAGCCGAGCAGGATGTTCTGCAGCACGGTCTGGCTGCGGAACAACGCGAGATTCTGGAAGGTGCGACCGATGCCCATCGACGCCATGCGATGGCGGGCGAACTGGGCGATGGACTGGTTCTCGAACAGGATCGTGCCGCGCTCGAAGCGGTACAGGCGCGAGAGGCAATTGAACAGGGTGGTCTTGCCAGCACCGTTCGGACCGATGAGCCCGCAGATCTGGCCACGGGCGACGTCGAAGCTCACGGCATCGAGCGCGACGATACCGCCGAAGCGAACCGTGACGTCGCGCACGCTGAGCAGGGTGTCCAAGACCGCCTCTCCGACTCTTAGAGTTATGTATTGCAGTGCGGCACGCATCTGCCTGTGCCATTTCGATACTGACATACGGCGCGGGCACGCGCAACGCGCGGCCGCGTCGGCCAGACACGCACCACAACAGGGCTGCGGGTCTATACTCAGCCGAATCCAAACGTCATCATTATTCGGGAGCAAGGCCATGAATCCCTCTGTCAGAAAGTCCCTCGGCCGGATCGCAGGCACCGCGTGCGCCGCTCTTCTCGCCTTCGGCGGCATCACCGCCCCCATGCCGGTCCACGCCGACGAGACCTGCAACTCCCCCTTCATGGGCAAGCTCATCAAGGGACAGGAAGATTTCGTGTATGTCTGGACTCTCGGCATCGAGGGGGTCGGCGACGGTTCCGACAAGCTCGTCACCATCGATGCCAATCCGAAGTCATCGAACTACGGCAAGGTGATCCACAAGCTCTCCGTGGGCCGTCGCGGCGAAGCGCACCACATGGGCTTCACCGATGACCGCCGCTTCCTGTGGGCGGGCGGCCTCGACGACAGCCGGATCTACGTGTTCGATGTCTACAGCAACCCCGCGAAGCCCAAGCTCATCCGCACGATCGCGGACATGCCGGCCAAGACCGGCCTCGTCGGCCCGCACACCTTCTACGCGATGCCGGGCCGGATGCTCGTGCAGTTCCTGTCCAACACCAAGGATCACGGCGGCGTCACCGGCATGGCGCAGTTCACCAA
>CAZEDA010000600.1:0-2368 GCA_964510915.1 uncultured Rhodocyclaceae bacterium
TTCTGGGTCGAGGGCGGCGAGATCGCCTATCCGGTCCACGAGATCACCGTGGCCGGCAACATGCGCACGATGTTCCAGGGCATCGTCGCGGCCGGGACGGATGTCCTGCGGCGTGGCTCCAGGCAGTGCGGGTCGATTCTGCTGGACGAACTCACGGTGGCCGGCGACTGATCACACGGGCGACGCCATGTCCACGCACTCGGGGGAGGCGCAGCGCGGCAAACGATGGCTAGGCCTCGGCGGCGTCCCGCCCGGTGAGCAGGAGATTGCATATCGCTGGGAGCGCCGCCTGCACTGGGTGATGATCGGCATCGCTCTGCTGTCCATTCCCGCGTTCTACCTCGAAGAGTTTGCCGAGGGCCGTCGTTCCTTCCGGCTGCTCGGGTCCTTCATCGAAGTGGTGATCCTCGTCGCGTTCACCGCGGAGCTGCTGTGGATGCTCCGCCTCACGCGGCAGAAGGCACGCTACCTCGCGCGCAACTGGCTGGATGTACTCGTGGTCCTGTTCAGCCTGGCGAGTGTCGCAGGCATGTCGACCGAATGGGTGGCACTGGTCCGGCTGCTGCGGGTCGTGCTGGTGGCCATGCTGCTCGCACGCGCTTTCGCGGCGAGCCGATTCCTGTTCCGCAAGGGCGGGCTGCCGTATCTGCTGGCATTCGGTCTCGTGGCACTCATCGCGTCCGGTTTCGGCTTCTACTGGCTGGAGCCGACCGTGCACAGTTTTTCCGAGGGCCTGTGGCTCGCCTTCGTGACGGGCGCCACGGTCGGCTACGGAGACTTCGTGCCGACGACACCGGCCGCACGCCTGTTCGCGGTCTTCATCGTCATCGTGGGCGTGGCGACGATCTCCCTGCTCACGGCCAACGTCGCTGCGCTGGTGATCGGCGAGGACGAGAGCCGCATGCGGCAGGAGATGCACGAGGACATCCGCCAGCTTCGCGCCGAGGTCGCGCGCATGATCGGCGAAGAGGAGCGCGCCGTCGTGCGCGAACTGCATCGGGACGTGCGATCGCTGCGCGAGGAGATTGCACAGTTGCGCCGCGAGATCGAGAAGGACCGTCGCCGCGACTGACCGGGCATCGGCCCCCGTCCGGCTTCGACGATAATCCGTTCACGGGACCATCCGGTCCGTCATCCAATCGAATACACAGGGGGAGTGCATGGCAACCATCGGCTATCTGACCACGGCGCAGTTCGACTTCGGCGCCATCGGCATGGTGTCCGCGGAGTGCAAGCGGCTCGGTATCGGCCGGCCGCTGATCGTCACCGACGCGGGCATCCGGGCGAGCGGCCTGCTCGACCGCCTGAAGGAGAGTCTCGACGCCTCGCTGGGATTCGAAGTGTTCGACGGCACGCCGCCCAATCCCACCGAGGCCGCGACCCTCGCTGCCCTCGAGCGTTATCGCGCGATCGGGGCCGACGGCATCATCGCGATGGGCGGGGGTTCATCGCTCGATCTCGGCAAGGCTGTCGCCCTGCTCGCAACGCATCCCGGCCCACTGGTCCAGTACGCCGCGGTGGAAGGCGGTGGTGCGAAGATCACGGCCGCCGTTGCGCCGCTCATCGCTATCCCGACGACGGCCGGCACCGGCAGCGAAGTCGGGCGCGGGTCGGTCATCGTCCTGAACGATGGCCGCAAGCTGGGTTTCCTCTCTCCGCATCTTCTGCCCAAGGTCGCGATCTGCGATCCGGACCTCACGGTGGGTCTGCCCCCGATGCTCACGGCCGCGACCGGCATGGACGCCATGGCCCACTGCATCGAGACCTTCCTCTCGCCGCTGGTCAATCCGCCGGCCGAGGCGATCGCTCTCGACGGCCTTGCCAAGGCGTCCGCGCACATCGAGACCGCCACCCGCGACGGCAAGAATCGCGAAGCCCGGTGGAACATGATGATGGCCGCGATGGAAGGTGCGCTCGCGTTCCAGAAGGGGCTCGGTGCCGTGCATGCGCTGTCCCATCCCCTGGGTGCTTTGCATGACCTCAAGCTCCATCACGGCACGCTGAATGCGGTGCTGCTGCCCGCCGTGATCCGCTTCAACGCCGGCCATGTGGGTGACAAGCTGTCACGCATCGCAGCCGCCATGGCGCTGCCCAAGGGAGCGGATGTCGCTCAGGCGATTGCCGACCTCAACAGTCGCCTCGGCTTGCCCTCGGGCCTGCAGGCGATGGGCGTGCCGCGCAGCGCGTTGCAGAGCATCGCCGAAGCCGCGCCGAAGGATCATTGCCATGGAACCAATCCGCGCAAGCCGACGGTGGAGGAGTATCTGGGGTTGCTGGAGGCGGCGTGGTAGGTGTTTGTGTGAAGACGTGAAGGTGTGAAGACGTGGGTGAAGGGTGAAGGGTGAAGGGTGAAGGGTGAAGGGTGAAG
>CAZEDA010000601.1:0-2366 GCA_964510915.1 uncultured Rhodocyclaceae bacterium
ACGCAGCCCACCGTGAGGCCGAGCGCCTTGTAGAGCACGCTCATCTCTTCGGCATCGCGCTGCGCGAGGTAGTCGTTGACGGTGACGACGTGAACGGGAATGCCGGCGAGTGCGGCCGTGGCCGCCGGCAGCGTAGCCGTGAGCGTCTTGCCTTCGCCGGTCTCCATCTCGGCCACCCGGCCGCTCAGCAGGACCCAGCCGCCCGCGAGCTGCACGTCGTAGTGACGCATGCCGATGGTCGCCTGCGCCGTGGCGCGCACGAGCGCGAAGGCACGGGCGACGAGCTCATCGGTGAAGCCTTCCCGCTTGAGTGCCGGCCGCAGCGCGTTGGCGGCGGCTAGCAGGCCTTCCTGATCCAGGCCCTCGAACTTCACGCCTTCGGCGTTGACGTCGCGGACCAGCTTCTCGTAGCGCCTACTGCCCTGACCAATATCGCGACCGACCCACATGGCCGGATGCCGCAGCGTGCGCTCCAGCCAGTTCTCTCGCTTCTCCAGACGCTCGGGGTAGAAGCCGTAACCGAGGATCTCGGCAGCAGCGCTCATTTCGGCAACCCGGGATCAGACGGTGAAGCGGCGCAGGAACAGGCGCCGCATGGCGCGCCACGCCTGGAAACCCAGCGGCTCCGAACCGTGGTCGAACCGCACGTGCACGCGACCGCCGATGTGGAGTTCGTCCTGGGTGGCGGGAATCGCGAGCTCGAAGTGGAAAACAGGATTCAACGCGACCGGCTTGTCGGACTGGCGGGGGTCCAGCGGAATCTGACCGCCGCCGCGCTCGGACAGCGCAAGACTGGGAAGCTCCCCCGACGCTGCCGGCACTTCGCGCAGCACGCGGGCGCCGACGGTCTCGTCCATGCGCTCCGCGAGGCGCACGGAGATGTGCTCGGTGCGGGAGCGGACAAGATCGACGTCGTCCTGCCCCACCACCACACGCACCAGACGCTGATCGCGCGGCGCCACGAAGCCGATCTGCTCGCCCTTGCGCACGAAGCGCGAGGGCAGGTCCATCGCGTTGGGCACCACGAACCGTCCGGCTGCCGGGCTCGCGACGGTAAGGCCGGCAAGACGCTCGCGGACCCGGATGAGTTCCTTCCGCGTGTAGTCGATCTCCTCCGCGACGATCTGCGCCTGGACGCGGTCCTGCACCTGCATGTCGCGCAGCTTGAAGTCGAGTTCGTCGAGCTTCGCCACGAGCATGTGCTCCTGCGGCTCGAGGAAGGGGTCGTCGAGCTGGACGAGCGGCGCACCCGCGGCGACCTGCGCACCCGGCGCCGCAGCGACCTTGACGACGAACCCCTCGGACGCGGAGCGCACGACCGCGTGCTCGGGCACCCAGAGAACGCCTTCCGTGCGGGTCCACATCGGGAAGGGCGTGGCGAGCAGGAACACGAGCAGCACCGCCACAGCGCCGCCTGTCACCGCCCAGGCGCGGTTGCGCACTCGCCGCAGATTGCGGCCACGGGCCACTTCGGCAAGCCCCTTGCCGATGGGGTAGAAGATGGATGTGATTGCCGCCCAGATGGCCAGCAGCACACCGATCACGAAGTACTGGGTCGCGACGAACAGGATGATCGCGAAGGTGATGAACAGGCGGTAGAAGTAGGAGACGATCGAGTAGAAGACGAACCACCACTTCTCGCCGCGGGTGGCCTCGGGGGCCTGCAGTTCGCGCACCCCGAAGGCGTAGCGCTGCACGAGGTAGCCGAGGTAACGGTTGCCGCGAGGACCGAGATTGGGAATCTCGATGAGGTCCGCCAGCATGTAGTAGCCGTCGTAGCGCAGCAGCGGATTGCCATTGAACAGCACCGTCGAGATGCCGGCGATCAGCATGATGTTGAAGCACACCGCGCGCACGAGGCCGGGCTCCACCAGGAGCCACAGGAACATCGCCAGCGAGGCGAGGAACAGCTCGGCCATCATGCCCGCACCGCCCACCGTGAAGCGCGCCCACTTGCTGCGGAACGCCGAGGACGCGGAGGCATCCACGTAGGGAATGGGCAGGAACACGAGGAACATCACGCCCATCTCGTGCACTTCGCCGCCCTTCGCCCGCACGGAACACGCGTGCCCGAACTCGTGGATGATCTTCACGAACGGAAAGATGACGAGCATGCCCAGCAGGTTGCCGGGGGCGAGGATGCGGTCCGCTACGTTTTCCGTGAGTTCGGTCCAGTGCAGCCCCGCCGCCACGGCCGCGGCAGCGATCACGGCGAGCCAAAGCAGGAAGCCCCATGCGGAGAACAGCCACGAATACCAGCCGTGCACGCGCTTCAGCAGCGGGTCGGGATCGAACAGCGGCAGCTTGATCGACATGGGGTTGCGCACGTTGCGCCACCACTTGCCGCGCTCCTGCTTGGTGTAGCG
>CAZEDA010000602.1:0-2360 GCA_964510915.1 uncultured Rhodocyclaceae bacterium
TGGTAGTACGCGAACAGCTCGCCCATCGAATCGCCCAGTACGACGCGAGTCTCCCGCCTGACGGCCTCAGCGGCGGACCGTCGCTGGAAGGCGATGCCGCGCGATGCCAGAAGCGTCGCAACCTCGTCGAACCGTTGAGGGTGTCGCGGAACCAGGACCAGCAGGGCGGACGTCGTCCCCACCTTTTCCAGGGCATCCAGCACAAGCCCTTCCTCGCCTTCCCGGGTGCTGGCGGCCATCCACACCGGACGGTCGGTTCCGAACAGGGTGCGCAGGACCTTGCCAGTCTCGGCCGCGGCCGGCGGCGGGGTGACATCGAACTTGAGATTGCCCGTCACCAGGACGTCCCTCGCGCCCAGGTGCGTGAGTCGCTGCGCGTCGGAGCGAGTCTGCGCGGCCACGGCAGTCAGCTTGCGCAACGTCTCCCGCGTGAGCGTCGCCAGCCTGCCGTACCCGCGCGCCGACTTCTCCGACATGCGGGCATTCACGAGATAGAGCGCGATGCGCCGACGCGCTGCCGAACGGGCGAGGTTGGGCCACAACTCCGTCTCCATGAGGAGCCCGAACTCGGGCTCGAAGGTGTCGAGGAATCGCTCGACCGCCCACGGCAGGTCGTAGGGCAGATACACGCGAGACACCCGATCGCCGAAAAGCTGTTCGCCCGCTTCCCTCCCCGTCGGCGTCGTGTGGGTGAAGAGGATTCGATGCTGGGGATACTCCCGCATCAGTGCGGCCACCAGGGGCTGCGATGCTCTCGTCTCGCCGACGGACACTGCATGGATCCAGATCAGTCCGCCGAAGGGTCGCGGACCGTAGCGACCGAACCGCTCGCCTACGTGGGCTCGGTACTCGGGCTGACGGCGTCCCCGCAGCCAGAGGTGCGCAAGTGCGGCCGGCACGAGGAGATGCAGAAACAGCGAATAGGCGGCGTACCAGAGACGGATCACGCGACCCTCTTCAGGGCGGACAGCACATCCACCAGACTCGGCGGACGTCCCTTCGTTCCCACGTTGGCCGCGATCCCCGGTGCGCAGACGCCGGTCGCATCGGGGTCCGTCGCCACATAGAGTCCCACGGTAGGGCGATCGAGTGCCGCTGCAAGATGCGTGAGTCCCGTGTCGACGCCGATGCAGAACCGGGCGCGTCCCAGCACGGCGGCCAGTGTGCGCAGATTCATGCGGGGCGGGACGGTGGCGCCGCGCAGGCCTGCCGCGATGTGGTCGGCAGCCTCCTTCTCGTGCGGACTGCCCCACGGAAGCACGCATGCGAAGCCTTCCCCGTCGAGATGGGCAATGAGCTTCTTCCACTGGTGCACGGGCCACAGCTTGCGCTCCGCACTGGAAGCATGGAGCAGCACTCCGAAGGGACGCTCGGGGAGCCAGTCGTGGAGCTGGGTGGATGGCAGCCACGGACGCTCGGGGTCGCGCGGTGCCCCGGCATCGCCCGAGACAGACTCGATCGACGGAGCTTCGATGCCATAGGTGAGTGTCGAAGGGACCGCATAGCCGAGCGCCTTCGCGACGAGTTCCCGATTGCGCTGAACGGCGTGCCGCCCCCACGGGACCTCGTGCACCTGGTCATAGAAGATCGCCAGCGGTTCGCGGGAGGAACGCCAATCGAGGCCATGCCGCCGCCCGAGACCCATGCGGGCGACCAGCGCGCTCTTCAGCAGCCCCTGGGTGTCCAGCACCGCGTCATACTCCGTGCTGCGGATGCGGGCCTTGAGCGCCGAGATCGCCCGCCACGTGTCGCCCTGGAACAGCTCCCGTCGCCAGCGGCGCAGCTCGCAGGGAATCGCCGCGCGCACGTTCGGATGCAATTCGGGGATCGCGGCGAACGCGCGCTCCACGACCCAGTCGATCGTGCAGCCCGGAAACTGCGCGCAGAGATCCGAGACCACCGGGAGGTTGTGCACGACGTCCCCGAGCGAGGAGGTCTTGACGAGGAGGAAGGAGGGCGGCAAGGCGGGGCGGGAGGCGACGACGACGGTCGTCGTTCTGAAATACCGGGCGATTATAGTTTTGCCGGTCGAAGGGCAGGCGGCTTTCGGATCGTCCGTAGGATCCCGCGCCGCAGCCGGGATTCGCATCGCATCTCCGGGAGAGGGAAATGGGCAGGGTCGTGATCGTCGGGGCCGGGTTCAGCGGCAGCATGGTGGCGTACCACCTGCTCGCGCGGCGTGATCCGTCCCTTCAGGTCCGGGTGGTGGAGCGCGCCCCCCGGTTCGGCCCCGGCCTTGCGTACGGTGTCGTGGAGCCAGCCCATCTGCTCAATGTTCCGGCTGGCAACATGAGCGCGTTTGCGTCCGACCCGGACCACTTCCTGCGGTTTGCCCGTCGGCGGTGGCCTTCCGCCATGGC
>CAZEDA010000603.1:0-2358 GCA_964510915.1 uncultured Rhodocyclaceae bacterium
TCCTCGACATCGACCACTTCAAGTACGTCAACGACAACGTCGGCCACCGCCGCGGTGACCAGATGCTCGTGTCGGTCGGCGGCATCCTCCGCGAAGTGGCCGAGGGCGTCGGCGCCACCGTGTACCGCCTGGGCGGCGACGAGTTTGCCGTCCACGTGCCCGGGGCGCTCCGGCCGCAGGCCCAGGACGTCGCCGATGCAATGCTCACCCGGCTGCGCCAGTGTCCGATCCCGCTGCCGAACGAGCAGCGCGTCATCACCCTCACCGCCTCCGCCGGCATCGCGCTCTATCCGTTCCACGGCGGGGAACCCAACGGACTGTCCGCCTGTGCAGACATCGCGATGTACCAGGCGAAGGACGCCGGCCGGAACCGCGTGGTGATCTACGGTCAGGACGGCGGCGATGCCCTGCGCACCACGCACCGGCGCGTGCTGTGGGCCAAGCAGCTGCGCGATGTCCTCGACGAAGACCGCATCCTGCTCTACGTGCAGCCGGTGATCCGCCTCGACGACGAGGAGCCGATGCACTACGAGGTGCTGCTCCGCATCGAGGACGACGACGGCCGCATCATCGCGCCGCAGCAGTTTCTCGAGGCCGCCGAGTCACTGGGTCTGGTCCAGGAATTCGACCTGCGCGTGGTGCAGAAGCTGATCGACTATCTGAGCGTTCCGAGCCGTCGCGGCATGCGTTCCCGCTTCTTCGTGAATCTGTCGCGGGTCAGCATCTCCGATCCGGACTGGGTGCGCCGCTTCCACGCCCTGATCGAGAAGACCGACGTGTCCCGCGGCCAGATCGTGTTCGAGATCTCCGAGGCCGCCGCCATGGCGGAAGTCGCGCTCAGCAAGGGCTTCATCCGCGACCTGAAGCAGAAGGGCTTCCGCTTCGCCCTCGACAACTTCGGCGCGGGATTCAGCTCCTTCTATTACCTGCGGCAGTTCGACGTGGACTACATCAAGATCGACGGCAGCTTCGTGCGCGATCTCACGCGGGACGACGCCAACGGGATCTTCGTGAAGGCCTTGTGCGATGTCGGACAGGGGCTGTCCAAGCAGGTGATCGCCAAGTGGGTGGAAACGCCTGAAGTGCTCGCACGCCTGACGGAGATGAAGGTGGCCTACGCTCAGGGCTTCCTGTTCAACAAGCCCTTCCCGATCGAAGCGCCCGAGACTCGCGAACCGGTCTTCCTGCAGGCGGCTGCGCGGCACTGACGCCGCGCCGGGTCAGCCCGACGCCAGGGGCCAGCCGTTTCGCAGACGGTCGGCCCACAGCACGGCCATCTGCGTCTTGACGTCGGTGATGCGGCCCGTGCGGACCCACTCGAGGCACTCGTCCAGCGGCACGATCAGGGTCTCGAGGAATTCCTCGTCATCCAGGTTGCGGCTCGAGAAGCTGAGCCCGCGCGCCACGTACACCTCGACCCTCTCGTCCGAGTAACCCACGCAGGGATGCAGGGTGCACAGGCGAGCCCACTCACTGGCCTCGTAACCCGTCTCTTCCAGAAGCTCGCGCCGGGCAGTATCGAGAGGGGGCTCCCCGGGCTCCAGCTTGCCGGCGGGCAATTCGTAGAAGTGCTGCCCCACCGGATAGCGGAACTGCCGCTCGAGCAGCACTGACCAGTCGTCGAACAGCGGCAGGATCACCGCGGCGCCCGGATGCACGACGTACTCTCGCCGCGCCTGATTGCCATCCGGCAGACGAACTTCGTCCTCCCGGACTTCGAGCATGCGCCCGCGATAGCGGACGGCACTCGTTAAGCGATGCTCGGTGAAGTCGGTGTCTTCCGGCCCGCTCACAGCGATGCCTGCATCGCACGCTGACACAACGTCATCAGCCAGCCCGGAACGATCCCGACGACCAGTGCGGCAAGACCGTTCACGGAGAGCAGCAGGCGAGCGACGCCGTCGGACTGGATGGGATGCGTATCCACGGGCTCATCGAAGTACATGAGCCGGACGATGCGCAGGTAGTAGAAGGCACCGACCAGCGAGAAGGCCACGGCGACCACCGCGAGCCACAACTGCCCCGCGTCCACCACCGCCTGCAGCACCGAGAGCTTGGCGTAGAAGCCGACGGTCGGTGGCACGCCGGCCATCGAAAACATCAGCAGCAGCATGACGAAGGCGTGCCACGGACTGCGGCGGTTGAGTCCCTTGAAGTCATCCAGCTGGTCGGCCTCGAAGCCTTCGCGGGAGAGCGCCATGATCATGCCGAAGGTGCCGAGTCCCATCAGGGCATACACGGCCACGTAGAACATCGCGGCGGAGTAGCCGTTGATCGTGCCCGACAGGATGCCCAGCAGCAGGAAGCCCATGTGCGAGATGGTCGAGTACGCGAGCATCCGCTTGAGGTTGGTCTGCG
>CAZEDA010000604.1:0-2351 GCA_964510915.1 uncultured Rhodocyclaceae bacterium
CACCGCCGGATCCCCGGATTGCGCTCCGCTCCATCCGGGCTACGAACAGCACGACTCCGTCACCACCGCGACACCCATCGCCACGGAGGCCACGCCTCCTCACGCCTTCACGTCTTCACGCCTTCACGACTTCACGTCTTCACGTCTTCACGCCTTCACGCGCCATCCGGGCCACGAACACCCCGCCCCCGCCATCGCCGCCCCAACAGCCGTCACCACCCAGATCGAACACGAGCTGTCCCTCATCGCCGATCTGCGCTACGAGTCCTACTTCCTCACGGTGTTCGACATCGTCTGCTTCGCGCGCCGTCGCGGCATCCTCTGTCAGGGGCGCGGGTCGGCGGCGAACTCGGCGGTGTGCTACGTGCTCGGCATCACCGAGGTGGACCCCGCACGCATGTCCATGCTGTTCGAGCGCTTCATCTCCCGGGAGCGCAACGAGCCGCCGGACATCGACGTCGACTTCGAGCATCAGCGGCGCGAGGAGGTCATCCAGTATCTGTACGCCAAGTACACGCGGGAACGCGCAGCCCTTGCCGCCACGGTGATCTGCTATCGGCCGAAGAGTGCCTTCCGCGACGTCGGCAAGGCGCTGGGGCTGGATCTGGAACAGGTGGACCGCATCGCCCGCAACCTCGCCTTCTGGGATCGCGGTCCGCAGGTGGAAGAGCGGCTGCGCGAATGCGGCTTCGACCCTGCGTCGCGGCGCATGCGCCAGCTGCTCGCGCTCACGCGCATGCTCATCGGCTTTCCGCGGCATCTGTCGCAGCACGTGGGGGGCTTCGTCGTCTCGCGCGGGCCGCTGTCGCGGCTGGTGCCGGTCGAGAACGCGGCAATGCCCGAACGCTCCATCATCCAGTGGGACAAGGACGATCTCGACGCGCTGGGCCTGCTCAAGGTGGACGTGCTCGCGCTGGGCATGCTCTCGGCCATACGCCGGGCGCTCGCGCTGGTGAGTGCCGTGCGGCAGCGTCCCTTCGGCATGCAGCACGTGCCGCCCGAGGACCCCGCGGTCTACGACATGCTGTGCAAGGCCGACACGGTGGGCGTGTTCCAGATCGAGTCCCGCGCGCAGATGAGCATGCTGCCGCGCCTGAAGCCGCGCCGCTTCTACGATCTCGTGATCGAGGTGGCCATCGTGCGGCCCGGCCCGATCCAGGGCGGCATGGTGCATCCGTATCTGCGCCGGCGTCAGGGCATCGAGAAGGTGACCTACCCGTCGGAAGCGGTGCGCTCCGTGCTCGAACGCACGCTCGGTGTGCCGATCTTCCAGGAGCAGGTCATGCAGCTCGCCGTGGTGGCGGCGGGGTTCACACCCGGAGAGGCCGATCACCTGCGCCGGTCCATGGCGGCGTGGCGTCGCAAGGGCGGACTCTCGCACTTCCAGACGCAGCTGACCGAAGGCATGCGCGCCCGAGGCTACCCCGAACAGTTCGCGCAGCAGATCTACCAGCAGATTCTCGGCTTCGGCGAGTACGGTTTCCCCGAATCGCACTCGGCCAGCTTCGCCCTGCTCGTGTACGTCTCCGCGTGGCTCAAGTGCCATGAGCCCGCGGCGTTCTGCGCCGCGCTGCTGAACAGTCAGCCCATGGGGTTCTATGCGCCGTCGCAGCTCGTGCAGGACGCACAGCGTCACGGCGTGGAAGTGCGGCCGGCCGACGCCCTCGCGAGCCAATGGGACTGCACGCTGGAGACCGGCCCCGCCTCAGCGGGCGGCCAGCCCGCTGTGCGCCTGGGTCTGCGCATGGTGCGCGGACTTTCCCAGGCGGGCGCGGAGCGGCTGATCGCCGAGCGCGACATGCCGTTCGACACCTTCGAGCAGCTGGCGCTGCGGGCCCGGCTGGACCGGCGCGATCTCGAATGCCTCGCCCACGCCGACGCATTGCGCAGCGTCTCCGGGCATCGGCGCCTCGCGCTGTGGGAAGTCGCCGGTGTGGAAGCGCGCCCGCCGCTGCTGCAGGACACCGCCATCCGCGACACTCCCGCCGACTTCGCCGCCCCGACCGAAGGCGAGACCATCGTCGCGGACTACGCGAGTCTCGGCCTCACGCTCGGACGCCATCCGCTGCTGCTGCTGCGCCCGATGCTGCGCAAGCGGCGGATGCTCACGACCGAGCAGTTGCAGCACGCCCGCCACGGCAGCCTCGTGCGCGCCGCCGGCCTGGTCACGTGCCGGCAGCGGCCCGGCACCGCGAGCGGCGTGATCTTCGTGACGCTGGAGGACGAAACCGGCTCCACCAACGTGGTGGTGTGGCGCGACCTCGCCGACCGGCAGCGGCGCGTGCTGCTCGGCGCGAAACTGCTGGCCGTGCACGGCGTGCTCGAACGCGAAGGCAATGTCGCGCACCTCA
>CAZEDA010000605.1:0-2336 GCA_964510915.1 uncultured Rhodocyclaceae bacterium
GAATGCCGAGACCGCCGGAGTAGATGGGCAGCGATTCGTGGAAGCCGAACTCCGCGCAGAAATACGCGACGAGATCGTTCTGCCGCAGCCACTCGGAGCCGTTCCGGCGCAGAGGCTCGTTGTGATACGTGTCGTAGGAAGACAGGACGCGGTTGAACCCCTTGAGGAACACCGGGTCGTCCGCCGCGGCGCGAAGCCGCTCTTCGTCCACGCGCTTCAGAAACGCCTTCGGGCTGTGACCCACGGCATTCCACAACTGCGGATGCAGGCGGGCGAACACCGAACGGGTCGGGCGATCCCAGCTGTACCAGAGGTTGTTTGCGAGTTCCTCCAGGCGCTCGAGGCGCTTGGGGATCTTCGGATTGACTTCGAGCAGGAAGGTAGTGCCGCTTGTCATGACCGCATCATCCACTGGGAAACGCGGTTGATTGTATCGCTCGCGCGGGCTCGCGAAACCCCCGAAATGCGCGGCGATTCGCGCCCCGAAAAGGGGCGCGAAACTGGTGCACGCTGCTACAAAACGTAGCGCGCGAGATCTTCGGTGGCGGCGAGTTCGCCCAGTCGGCTGTCGACGTATTCGGGGTCGATGCGCACGGAGCCGCCGCTGCGCTTGCCGGCCTCGAACGACACTTCCTCCAGCAGCTTCTCCATCACCGTGTACAGACGACGGGCGCCGATGTTCTCGGTCTTCTCGTTCACCTGCCACGCGACTTCGGCCAGACGGCGGATGCCCTCGGGCGTGAACTCGAGCGTCACGCCTTCCGTCGCGAGCAGCGCTTCGTACTGACGCGTCAGGCAGGCATCGGTCGAAGTGAGGATGCGTTCGAAGTCGTCGACGGAGAGAGATTCCAGTTCCACGCGGATCGGGAAGCGGCCCTGCAACTCCGGAATGAGATCCGACGGCTTGGAGAAGTGGAACGCGCCGCTGCCGATGAACAGGATGTGGTCGGTCTTGATCATGCCGTACTTGGTGGACACCGTCGTGCCTTCCACCAGCGGCAGCAGGTCGCGCTGCACGCCCTGACGCGAGACATCCGCGCCCTGGTACTCGGAGCGCGAGGCGATCTTGTCGATCTCGTCGAGGAACACGATGCCGTTCGACTCCACGTTCGCGAGTGCGGCCACCTTCAGTTCCTCGTCGTTGACGAGCTTCGCGGCCTCCTCCTCGGTGAGCAGTTTCATCGCTTCGGCGATGCGCATCTTGCGCATCTTGCGACGGCCGCCGCCGAGATTCTGGAACATGCCCTGGATCTGCGAGGTGAGGTCCTCCATGCCGGGCGGCGCGAGGATCTCCATCTGCGGCGACACCTGCGCGACGTCGATCTCGATCTCCTTGTCGTCGAGCGAGCCCTCGCGCAGCTTCTTGCGGAATTTCTGGCGGGTGGCGCCGTCGCTCTCGTCGGCGGGCGCCGCGGCCGGTGCGCCGAAGCCGACGTCGCGCGTGCCTGGGAGGAGCACGGAGAGAATGCGGTCTTCGGCGGCGTCCTTCGCGCGGTCCTGCACTTTTTTCATCGCGCTCTCGCGCGTCTGCTTCACGGCGGCTTCCACCAGGTCGCGGATGATGGTGTCCACGTCGCGACCGACGTAGCCCACCTCCGTGAACTTGGTGGCCTCCACCTTGATGAACGGCGCATCGGCGAGCCGCGCGAGCCGCCGCGCGATCTCGGTCTTGCCCACGCCGGTGGGCCCGATCATCAGGATGTTCTTGGGCGTGATTTCGTGGCGCAGGGGTTCGGCCACCTGCTGGCGGCGCCAGCGGTTGCGCAGTGCGACGGCCACGGCACGCTTCGCGGCGTCCTGGCCGACGATGTACTTGTCCAGCTCGTGGACGATTTCCTGCGGGGTCATAGCGTCTCGATGATGTGATTCTGGTTGGTGTAGATGCACAGGTCGCCGGCGATGCTGAGCGCCTTCTTCACGACGACCTCGGCCGGCAGCTCGGTGTTGTCGAGCAGGGCGCGCGCCGCGGCCTGGGCGTACGCGCCGCCGCTGCCGATGGCGAGCAGGCCGTCCTCGGGTTCGAGCACGTCGCCGTTGCCGGTGATGATGAGCGAGGCATCGGCGTTGGCCACCGCGAGCATGGCCTCGAGCCGGCGCAGCATCCGGTCCGTGCGCCAGTCCTTGGCGAGTTCGACCGCGGAACGCACCAGATGTCCCTGGTGCTTTTCCAGCTTGGCCTCGAAGCGCTCGAACAGCGTGAAGGCATCGGCGGTGCCGCCGGCGAACCCGGCGAGGATTCGGTCGTGATAGAGGCGGCGGACCTTGCGGGCCCCGGCCTTGACGACGATGTTGCCCAGGGTGACCTGGCCGTCGCCGCCGAGGGCGACGCTGCGGCC
>CAZEDA010000606.1:0-2329 GCA_964510915.1 uncultured Rhodocyclaceae bacterium
ATATGCCCCGCCGTGCCGTCCGGGTTCTTCATGATCTCGGCGTTGGTCGGGTTCTGCGTCCGGTTGATCTGGTCAAGCCGCTCGAGGTAGGCGTTCTCCTGCTGCGTCGTATCGAACGGCCCGAACTTGCCCGCCTTGAGTGCCCGCTCCGAGTTTGCCTCCCGGATCATGGCGGCAATGCCCTCGTCCGAATAGAGCGGGCTGGTCTCGGGAATGCCAGCCTGGCGATAGGCCGCGCGCACCGCTTCCGGGTCGATGTTCGGGTTGCCGATGTTGTTCGACCACAGCGCAATGACGTAGTCTTCCTGATCCGGGTCGATCCCGTAGGCTTCGCGGACAAAGCGGGTGCGGTCGAACGGCTCCTCGGCCTTGTCCATGCCGAAAACCGGCTGCGTGCCCTTGGGAAGCCCGCCGCGCATTTCGACTTGGTTGAGTCCGCCCGGCGTGTTGCCCGTGTCCTTGCCGCCCGCAGCGGTCTGCGCGAAGCCGCCCAGCTTGTTCTCGCGGTCGTATTCAAGGAACGAGGGATAGAACGCCGCGCCGGGATGCCGACCGACCACGCGATCCGGGTCAAGGCCATAGGCTTCCGCGTCGGCGCGATAGCGGTTCCACACCGTATCGTGCGCCACACCGCGCGCCTTGACCGTGCGGATCATTTCCATCTGGAGGTTCTTGCGGGTGCTTTCGGGCAGACGGCCGCTGCCATCGACCATCCCGCGCAGTTCCTGGATCTTGGCCTGTGCCCACGGGGACGAGGCTTGCGCCATGTCCATTTCGCTCTCGCGGACCACCGAGGTCGGGTCCATCAGCTTGGCATAGGCGTAGATCAGGGTCAGGTCGCCTTGACCGTTGCGCGGCGCCCGCAGCGCTTTATTCAGCTCAGGCAGTGAGGCGCGATAGGCCCGAACCTCGGGGTCGCTGCTGTATTCCTTGGCAAGCCCGCGCTCTTGGTCGTAGCGCTCGCGGCTCCGCGCACGGACGTTACCCTCGACCGCAATATCCGTGCGAACCGCGTCGTTCTGCGCGCCCTGATCCGCCCGCGCGTTGTCCGCGGCCTTGTCGGTGTCGGGCAGCGAGATCACCGGACGCGCCGGGCCTCGCGATTGCGTCTGAGCGACCGGGGTGCCGGGCCATTGCTGGCTCATCGAATAAACTCCTGACCGTCGGGCGTGACGTAGCGCGTGCCCTTGGGCAGCTTGTTGGCTTCCTGAATGGTGCGAACGCGAACCGGCCCGTTCTGCGGCGCGGCACCGCGGCCCATGCCCGGACCCGGCTCGACGTGGACATGATCGCCCTCGTTGATCACGTCATAGCCGGGAAAGGCCGCGCTGAGCTTCGCGTGAAGGTCGCGCATCGACATTCCGGGCGGCGGGACGAAATCACGCGCCTGCCCGCTGAGGTGGTAGCTGTTGGCCTTGCCGCCGACAGCCTTGTTGCGCTCAGGGGTTCGGAAGCCGCTGGTCACGACAACGCCGGGAACGACCTGCTTGGCGCGCGTCTCGATGCCTGCCCCGCCCAGGCGAGCTTGATCACCTCCCTTCGGTTGGGGAGCGGGTGCAGTGCCGCCGGGAGCAGTCGTGCCGCCCCCGCCGCGCATGAGATCGGACGCGCGGAAGACCGAGCCACCGGGGTTCACCGCAACGAACTCCTCGTCGCTGGTCGCCAACCAAGTGTCGGCAGCTTCCTTGCCGAACCGGGACACGCGCCAGTCGTATTCCTTTTCCTTCGGCGTCTTGCTGTCGCTCGGGAACATCTTCCCGTAGGTCTCGTCGAACTTGTCCGGGTTCGCCGCTGCCATGGTGATGCCCAGCGTGCCGATCGCGATGGACTGCTGCTGCGGATCGCCGCTGCGCAGGGCTGCAATGACCCGCGGCGTGTCCTCGTCCGCCACCCCGGCTTCAAGATCGGCCTTGTAGCGCGCCTCAAGCAGGTCTGCCGCGCCGTTGAAGTCGCCGTTCTGCGCGCGGACATAGGCGGTCCCGAGCGTGGTCAGGTTGGCCTTCATGCCCTGCTCGGAATAGGTCTGCATCGCGGGTTTCAGCTGGTCCGCGAACTCGGGGTATTTCAGCATCAGGCGACTGATCGCGCGTGGGTCGCGGCTCTGCACTGCCGCGGCCATGTCCTGCTCGAAGGCTTGGCGGCGCGAGAATTCGTGCTGCTTCTGCTGCACCGCAAACTGGTTCGCCACGGTCTGAGCCTGCCGCGCGTCCTGCATCATGCGATGCTGCTCTTGCTGCATCATCTGCATTCGCAGGTCGGGAACGAGACCCTGGCCGGCCGCCATGATGGAGGCGTAGTCGAGGGGCATTAGAAGCGGATCCCCGAACCG
>CAZEDA010000607.1:0-2329 GCA_964510915.1 uncultured Rhodocyclaceae bacterium
CGACCGCGCCGACTCCGGGGCCCTTCGCCTCACTGCGCTCCCGCCACCTCCCGGTAGCGAATCCACCCTGCATTCATCTCATCCCAGGTCTGATCCCCCCACGGCACCGTCCGCGTCGGGTCCGGGTTGGCGGGATTCTGTGCGGAGTTGTCCCAGGTCATGTCGAAGGTCACCGTCGTCCCGGCGGGCAGTCGTTTCGGTTCTTCCAGCACATAGACCGTCTGCCAGTTGAAGTCGTACCTCGGGACCGACAGCAGCGTTTCCTCCCGGCCGTCCGGAAACCGCGCGATGAACTTCGCGGCACGGCCACGCAGATGCGCGTGCGGCATCAGGCTGTAGAGCATCACGTCCCGCTCGAACACATGCGCGACGGACTCCGTGTGCGCCTTGGCGTGCGGCGGAATACGCAACCCGCGCGTCATCATGAACTGCAGGCGCATCTCGTGCGCGGGCGGTTCCTTGTGGAAGTAGTAGCCCACCCGCGTCACGTCCCGCACGGCCTTGCCGTTGGGCGTGTAGTGCATCTGGAACAGGAGGTTGGATCCGGCCCGCAGCCGAACGCCCGAGCCGTCCGGAAACGGCATGAAGTTGCGGCCGGGCGAATAGCCGCCGAACGCCGCGAGCTGCTCGATGAACGGACGCTGTCCGCGCAGTGCGGGATCGTCGATGCCTGCCAGCACGTGATGCACGACGCCGCGGTTGCCCGGAAGAATGTGGATCGCGCGAACCCACTGGTCGCGACCGACCGGGTTGGGCACGCTCGGGTACGTGTAGTCCACCACGCCGGTGGCGGGCACCTCGAAGGCAGGTATCTCCACCACCAGATCCGGCGGACCCATGGGCCATTCGGAATCGGTGGCGGTCACGGTCTCCAGAGGATCCGGTCCGTCGCCGCGCGGCGCGCCGCCTTCGATCCAATGAACGATCGTGCGGACGTCCTCGGGTGGAAGGGAAAGGTCGCCGACGAACTGGCCGTGGTGGCGGTCCGCGTACCACGGGGGCATGCGACCGGTGCGGAGCACCTCGCGGATCATCGGGGCAAAGCCGCGCACCGCCCGATAGCCCGTCATCGCCCAGGGTGCCACGCCGCCGGGGCGGTGACAGCTGCTGCAGCGATCGCGCAGCAGCGGTGCAACCTGTTCCGAATACGTGACGCGCGAGGACTCGGTGGTCGTGTCGCGCTTCGGAAAATCCACGAGACAGCCCACGGGCTCCACCCGGGATACCGGCGCCGGCTTGCCGGCGAGCGTTGCCTCCAGCACGTCCTCCAGATACCGGCTGGACGCCGACGGCTTCTGCGCGCCGTAGGCCAATCGGTCGTCCACTGGCCCGCGGTACAGCAGGGTCCATGTGCGGGGATCGATGACGAAGACCTCCGCCGTGCGGGTGACGCCGAGGGATTCGGCAATGAGCTGGGTCTCGTCGCGGAGAACCGGAAGGTCGATCCCGAACTCCGAGACTTCCGCCGCGATCGCGGCACGGTCGTCCTGAGCATTGGCATTGAGCAGCAGGAAACTCACGCCCCGGTCGGCGAACCGCTCCCGGGCGGCCCGCAGCGCCGGCAAGGCCTGACGCACGATCGGGCAGCCGTTGCCGTGCACCATCAGCACGACCGCCTTCTGGTCCGAAAGGTAGTGCAACTCGTGGGAAATGCCGCGATGGTCCAGCAAGCGGAAGTTGTCGACGCGACTGCCGGGCTCAAGCGCATTTGCGCTCCACGAAAGCAGCAGCAGCGAGAGAAACTTGAGCAGTCTCATGATGGCAACTCCGACTTTGCACAGGACACCGAGTCTACTCTGCCGGGCGCCCGGCGGCGAAGCAGGCGCGCGGGCCGTAGCGCGAGCCTGCTCCGTTGCTGCATGATTGATTCTCTTTCCTGTCCGAGGAGCAACGTCATGCCAGCAACGAGCGCCCTGGTCGTCGGAGCCAGCGGCTTCGTCGGTTCGCACATCGCCCGTGAACTGATCGGCGCCGGATGCGCCGTCACCGGTTTCGGTCCGCCCATGAACGTCGACCTGGTCGGCGATCTCGCCGGCCGTCTGAAGGCCGTGCAAGGTTCCGCGGAGAACCCCGCCGAGATCGACGCGGCGTTCGCAGCCGCAAAGCCGGATGTGGTGGTCTGGGCCGCCGGGCACAACGCGAATTCGGCAGGCCTCATGGCCACCGGCGAGGCCGAGGCCGCGCGGGCGCTCACCATCAACGCCGTCGGGTTGTTCAACGTCCTCGATGCGGCGCGACGCCACGGCGTGAAGCGCGCGATCATCACCGGCTCGCTCGTGTCGTTCGGTCCCACGGCGTTCTATCCGGAGCCCTACGTCGACGAATCCGC
>CAZEDA010000608.1:0-2324 GCA_964510915.1 uncultured Rhodocyclaceae bacterium
CTGATGCTCCGGGCCAAGGCGGTGAAGTTCCGGAAGGGCGAAACGAATTTCCGCGACAAGCTGCTTTCCTCGACGGATGCGCTGGGCAAGCTGGCGTCGATCCCGGTGGTGGTGCAGATCGTCAACAAGGTCAACAAGACGCCCGCCACCCGCAAGCTGATGGACAACATGCTCGGCATCCATCAGGACCGCGAACTGCCGGAGTACGACAGCGCGAAGTTCCGCTCCACCGCGCGCCCCGACGATTCCTTTCCGGTCGTGCCCGGCAAGGCGACGCCCGGCAAGGTCGCGATCTTCTCCACGTGCTACGTGAACTACAACGAGCCGGGGCTGGGTCACGATCTCATCAGGATTCTTAAGCACAACCAGATCCCGCATGTCATCGTCGAGAAGGAGAACTGCTGCGGCATGCCCAAGCTCGAACTCGGCGACCTGGATGCCGTCGAGAAGCTGAAGGACGGCAACATTCCGGTCCTCGCGAAGTACGCGAAGGAGGGCTACGCCATCATGACGCTGGTGCCGTCCTGTACGCTGATGTTCAAGCAGGAACTGCCGCTCATGTTCCCGAAGGACGCGGACGTGCAGGCCGTGAAGGAAGCGATGTTCGATCCCTTCGAGTATCTGGTCCTGCGAAACAAGGACGGCCTGCTGAAGACCGATTTCTCTGCCCCGCTCGGCAAGGTCTCGTATCACATCCCGTGTCACCTGCGGGTGCAGAACATGGGCCAGAAGACCCGCGAGTTTCTCGAACTCATTCCCGGCACGAAGGTGACCGTGGTCGAGCGCTGCTCCGGGCACGACGGCACATGGGGCGTGAAGAGCGAGTTCTTCAAGGACTCCATGAAGATCGGCAAGCCCGTCTTCAAGGCGATGGGCAATGCGGCGCCCGACTACGTGAGCTCGGACTGCGCCATCGCCGGCCGCCACATTCTCCAGGGCATGGGTGAAACCAATGCCGCGAAACAGCATCCCATCAGTCTCGTCCGCATCGCCTACGGCCTGTGAGGCGGGACCCTCCTCAACGCACCGAACGAAGCCATGACAGCCATGCCCGCCATCACCCGTGAAAGCCTCCTGACCCTCGAAGCCTATGCCCGCTCCCGCAAGGAGTTCCGGGCCCGCGTGCTGGAGCACAAGAAGCACCGTCAGGTGTTTCTCGGCGACCACGTGACGCTGGTTTTCGAGGACGAACTGACCATGCGCTACCAGATCCAGGAGATGCTCCGGATCGAGAAGATTTTCGAGGAAGCCGGCATCCAGGACGAGTTGGACGCGTACAATCCGCTCGTTCCGAACGGGAGTAACTGGAAGGCCACGATGCTCATCGAATACCCCGACGTTGACGAGCGCCAGCGCGAGCTCGCGCGGCTGCGCGGCATCGAAGACAAGGTGTGGGTGCAGGTGGCCGGTTGCGATCGCGTGCTCGCGATCGCCGACGAGGATCTCGATCGGGAAAACGACGAGAAGACCGCCTCCGTGCATTTCCTCCGCTTCGAACTGACCCAGCCCATGAAGGCGGCCCTCAAGGGCGGCGCCAGGCTTGTCGTGGGTGTGGATCACGAAAACTACACGGCCGTCTCGGACCCCGTCCCGGCCCCCGTCCGCGAATCGCTTCTGGGCGATCTCGTCTTCCCCTCGTGAGAATGCTCGGGCGCATCCTGCTTCTTCTGCCGATCGCGGTCGGCGTGCTGGTCTCCGGCTGCAAGAACGTGGAGATCAAGCCGCAGGAGCCGGGTGCGCTCACGCGCGGTCTCAAGCGCGATTCCGACGACGGCACCAGCGGATTCTTCGACTCCGAGAATTCGCTGCTTCCCGAAAACGAATTCGTCAATTTGCCGCCCGCGCCCGTCGCTCAGAACTGGCTCAAGTTCAAGGCGCAGCGATCCATCAAGCACGAGACGGCGCTGGATACCGGCTCCATCTCGGTCGGGGGCGACGGCATCACCCGCTACGCGCTGCTGATCCGGACGCCTTCCGGTGTCGACAATGTCAGCTACGAAGGTGTCCGCTGCTCCACCCAGGAGTGGAAGATGTACGCCACGGGGCGCGACAACGGCGCGTGGGCCCGGGTGCCCGCACCGGTGTGGAGGCGCATCGATCAGACGGGCCTGAACGCTGTCCGCTACACACTCTTCATGGAGTACGTCTGCGAGCGGGACGGTGTCGTGCCCCGCAACGGCGAGACCGTGGTCGCGAAGATCCGCAATTCCAACGACGGACTTCTGAGCAAGCGGATTCCCTGACGGGTTTCTCGCAGTCCTGCTGTTCGAAGGGAACGTGAATTCGGGCTGAGGGTCTTCCTTCACCCTTCACCCTTCACCCTT
>CAZEDA010000609.1:0-2321 GCA_964510915.1 uncultured Rhodocyclaceae bacterium
CGTCACCACGGACGCCCCCATGAATACGCCCCCACGCGCCAATCGCGTCATCGTCACCGTCATCGGCCAGGACCGCGTCGGCATCATCGCCGGCGTGGCCACGATCCTCGCGGAGGCCAGCGCCAACATCCTCGACATCTCCCAGAGCATCATGGAGGAGTTCTTCGTCATGATCATGATGGTGGACCTCGAGAAGGCCACCATCCCCTTCGAGGAGCTGAAGCAGCGGCTCGCCGCCAAGGGCACGGAGATGGGGCTGCGCATCGACGCGCAGCACGAGGACGTCTTCAAGTACATGCACCGGGTCTGACGATGCAGCGCTTCTCTCCGCAGGAGATCGTCGAGACGATCCGCATGGTCCAGATGGAGAATCTGGACATCCGCACCATCACGATGGGCATCAGCCTTCGGGACTGCACGAGCGACGATCTGGAAACGCTCGCGCGCAAGGTCTACGACAAGATCTGCCGGCGCGCCGCGCGGCTCGTCGCAGCGGCCGACGAGATCGAACGCGAGTACGGCATCCCCATCATCAACAAGCGGATTTCCGTGACACCTGTTGCGATCGTCGCCGAGGGCACCGGCACCACAGGCTACGTGCGCATCGCACAGGCGCTGGACCGTGCGGCGGCCGAGGTGGGGGTCAATTTCATCGGTGGGTATTCAGCCCTGGTGGAGAAGGGCGCGACGCCCGGCGATCAGGCGCTCATCGACTCCATCGCGGAGTCGCTGGCCACGACCCAGCGGGTGTGTTCTTCCGTGAACATCGGCAGCACGCGCGCGGGCATCAATATGGACGCCGTCGCGCGCATGGGCGAGGTGATCCTCGAATGCGCGAAGCTCACCGCGGACCGTGATGGCATCGGCGCCGCGAAGCTCGTCGTGTTCTGCAACGCCGTGGAGGACAACCCCTTCATGGCGGGGGCATTCCACGGCGTGGGCGAACCCGACTGCGTGATCAACGTGGGCGTCAGCGGGCCGGGTGTCGTGCTGCGCGCGGTGGAAGCCGCGCCCGAGGCGGACCTCG
This sequence comes from uncultured Rhodocyclaceae bacterium, assembly GCA_964510915.1. Taxonomy (GTDB): domain Bacteria; phylum Pseudomonadota; class Gammaproteobacteria; order Burkholderiales. The sequence continues at coordinate 1,028 of CAZEDA010000609.1, forward strand.
GCACCGTCGCCTCCATCATCAAGCGCACCTCCTTCAAGGTCACCCGCATGGGCGAACTCGCCGGGCGGGCCGCGTCGGAGAAGCTGGGGATTCCGTTCGGGATCGTCGATCTGTCTCTGGCGCCCACGCCCGCCGTGGGGGACAGCGTGGCGCGCATCCTCGAAGCCATGGGCCTGTCGCGCGTGGGGGCGCACGGTTCGACGGCCGCCCTCGCGCTGCTCAACGACGCCGTGAAGAAGGGCGGCGCCATGGCGTCCAGCCATGTGGGAGGACTCAGCGGCGCCTTTATTCCGGTGTCGGAGGATATCGGCATGATCGAGGCGGCCCAGGCCGGCACGCTCACCATCGAGAAGCTGGAAGCCATGACGGCCGTGTGTTCCGTCGGGCTCGACATGATCGCCGTCCCCGGTGACACGCCGGCGACCACGCTGGCCGCGATCATCGCGGACGAAGCCGCCATCGGCATGATCAACCGCAAGACCACCGCCGTGCGGCTCATTCCCGCGCCCGGCAAGAAGGTGGGGGATCGCGTGGAGTTCGGCGGGCTGCTCGGCTACGCGCCGGTGATGGCGGTCAATCCCGAGAACTCAGCGACGTTCGTGGGCCGCGGGGGTCGCATTCCCGCGCCGCTGCAGGCCATGAACAACTGACGGCCGCGCCGTCTACTGCGCGAGCCAGCCCTGCGAGTCGCATTCTCCGCCGTAGGGCGGATACGAGTACGAACCGCCGACACCGACCAGAGGTTCCTCCGGGCCGCTCGCCGCGCCGGACAGGAAGAGGATGGCCTGACCGTCGGCATCCGCGAACGACACGAGGTAGTCCGGCTTGCCGTCGCCGTCGAGTTCGCCGGCCCACAGCAGGTAGTTTCGCGAGACCTCGCGCGAGCACTGTCCCAGTTCGCCGAGGAGCTGTCGTCTCCCGCCGGCACGCAGTTGCAGCCGGAATACGCCGGCCTCACGGTCGAGCATCGGCACGAGCGCGGCCTGGGTGCTGTCGGGCAGGTCCACCGCGATTTCCAGAGTGCCTTCGGAGGCCGGCCGCTTGAACGGTGTGGCGGCCGATGCGTAGGTGGTGACCGGGCCCGCGGATAGCGGGGGATGCTTCGGCGTCACGCGGAACCACGCGATCGTCCGGCCCGGCGCAGGCGAAGCGAGGCGGAAGTTGAGCCGCTGTCCGCGCGTGGGCCGGTCGTCGTAGTGCCCCTGCCAGGACTCCGCCTTGACCTGCAGCCGGGCCGAAGCGAAGCGGCACGCGGCCCCGAGGCAGTGCAGCGCCATCCAGTCTGACCCGTTGC
>CAZEDA010000610.1:0-2313 GCA_964510915.1 uncultured Rhodocyclaceae bacterium
GGCGAGCGCATGTCGATCAGCAGGAAGGAGATGCCCTCCTGCTTCTTGCCCTCGGACGACGTGCGCACGAGGCAGAACATCATGTCCGCGTACTGCGCGAGCGTCGTCCAGGTCTTCTGGCCGTTCACGATGTAGTGATCGCCGTCGCGCACCGCTTTCGTCTTGAGGGACGCGAGGTCCGACCCGGATCCGGGCTCGGAGTACCCCTGGCACCACCAGTCCTCGGAAGACAGGATCTTCGGCAGGTAGTGCTCCTTCTGCCACGGCGTGCCGAAGGTATAGATGACGGGCCCCACCATGTACAGACCGAAGGCGATGATCCTCGGGGCACCGGCGAGGGCGGATTCCTCCTCGAGGATGTGGCACTGGACCGAGTTCCACCCGCAGCCGCCGTACTCGACCGGCCAGTGGGGCGCGGCCCAGCCCTTCCGGTGGAGCGCCTTCTGCCAGACGAGGTAGTCCTCCTTCGACAGGCGCTTGTGTTCGATGACCTTGCGGGAGACCTCGTGCGGCAGGTTCGCCTGCACGAAGGCCCGCACCTCGTCGCGGAATGCGATTTCTTCCGGGGTGTAGTCGAGATCCATGGAACGTCCTCGGTGTATGGGCCCGCGGCAGCCGTGCCGCCGGGCCGCCAGAAACCCTACGCGGGCACGACGCGGAAACCCGCGCGGGGAAAATGCACGTTGACCTCGCCCACCACGGGGTCCCCGCGGCGGATCACGATGCGCTGGGCGTTGAGGCCCAGGAGGTACCCGAGCACGGGGTCCTTGCCGTAGTCGTCGGCGGAGACACTCACGCGGGTGCCGGGCTGCAGGCCCACCGGCGAGTCGGGGTTCGACACCGAGATGGTGTCGGGCTGCGCGGCGTGGGCGATGGAAAGCGCCTCCTTGGCGTCCATCGGGCGATGCAAGCCGTGGCCGATGGCCGCCATGCGCTCCAGCCAGCCGCGCAGACGCGGCGCCTCGGAGAAGAAGCCCAGCTCCGGCACGCGATTCATGAGCATCCACATCGAGGCGTACACGCAGAAGTCCGCGTAAGACGGCTTGCGTCCGACGAAGTACTCGCGCCCGTCGTCGAAGCTGTGCTCCAGCCAGAAGACGTGCGCCTGCAGCTGGGAACGGATGTGCGCCTGGTCGTCCTTGTAGCGCGCGAGGTCGATCATGCCGTCGGAGAAGCGGTAGCGGTCTTCCTTGAGCTCCTTCGGTGCGCTGTCGCCATGGGTGCCGAACACGGTCCCCACGGTATCGAAGAACAGCACGCTGTCCGCCCAGGCGCCGAGCATGCGGCCGACGCCGCGCGTGCCTTCGGGGAACAGCGGGATGGAGGGAAAACGCCGTTCCAGTTCGCGGGCGATGCAGGCCGAATCGCAGAAGATGTCGGCACCGATCTGCATGACCGGCGTCTTGCGGTAGCCGCCGGTGAGCGGCATGAGGTCCGGCTTGGGCATCCAGCGGGGGATGTCGACCGCCCGCCAGGGCAACCCCTTGAAGCCGAGCATGAGCCGCACCTTCTCGGCAAAGGGCGATTGCGGGTACTGGTGGAGGATGATTTCGGACATGGATGCTCTCCGATGCCGGTCTGGCCGGACCCGCCCGGCGCGGGCCCGCCGCCGGAACGCTCGGCACTCGGGGGAAACGAAGCCGCGGCAAGGACCTGGAACTGTACGGGAAACCCCTTTCCGGCTCAATCGGAGGCGCGGGACGCGCTCAGGGCGGCTCCGCAGGACTATACTTGCAACTCCTTGAATCGACGCTTCTCCCCTCGCTGGGAAAGGCGTCTCCCCGTGACTGGAGCCTCGGCCATGAACATTCGCGATCTCATCCCGGAAACCCTGCAGGATCTCAACATGGATCCGCTGTGGCTTCCCTTCACGGCGAACCGCCAGTTCAAGCAGCAGCCGCGACTGCTGGTGTCGGCGAAGGACATGCACTACACGTCCATCGACGGCCGCCAGATCCTCGACGGCATCGCCGGGCTGTGGGCCGTCAACGCCGGCCACTGCCGCGCCCCCATCGTCGAGGCGATCAAGAAGCAGGCGGAGAACGTCGACTACGTCACCGGCTTCCAGCTGCACCACCCCGCCGCCTTCGTCGCGGCCGAGCGCCTCGTGCGCATCACGCCCAAGGGCATGGGGCATGCCTTCTTCGTGAACTCCGGTTCCGAAGCCGTGGACACTGCCCTCAAGATGGCGCTCGCCTACCACCGCGCGCGGGGCGAAGGCACCCGCACCAAGTTCATCGGCCGCGAGCGCGGCTACCACGGCGTGGGCTTCGGCGGCATCTCGGTGGGCGGCATGGTCGCCAACCGCAAGGT
>CAZEDA010000611.1:0-2309 GCA_964510915.1 uncultured Rhodocyclaceae bacterium
CCGCCCTTGGCGATCCGGGCCCAGGGCTCGCCGGTGAACGGGTTGAAGCTGTCGAACCATTCCCCGGACGCGGCGTCCACGAAACGGCCATCGATGTACATCGGATAGTTCTGCATGATTTCCCCCTGAGGAATCCGGCAGCGCTCCGGCGGCAGTCCGCCGCCAGAGGCGGCGGCGATCAGAAACAGTGTTCCGGGCCCGGGAAGGTGCCGGCCTTCACTTCCTTGACGAACCGGGCGATGGCTTCATGGATCGAGGCACTGCCCGCCATGAAGTTCTTCACGAACTTCGCCTTCTTGCCGGGGTACACGTCGAGCATGTCGTGGAGGATCAGGATCTGGCCGGAGCAGTCGGGACCGCCGCCGATGCCGATGGTGAGGAGCGAACGCTCCTCGGTAATCTGTTTGCCGAGGCCCGCGGGTACGCACTCGAGCACCACACCGGCGGCGCCGGCTTCCTCGAGCAGACGGGATTCATTGCGAAGGCGCTCGGCGCCGTCTTCGGTCTTGCCCTGCACCTTGTAGCCACCGAGCTGGTGGACGGACTGCGGGGTGAGGCCCAGGTGACCCATGACGGGAATGCCGCGCTCGACGAGGAACGCCACGGTGTCGATCATCGGACCGCCGCCCTCGAGCTTCACCATGTGGGCGCCAGCCGCCATGAGGCGGGCAGCGGAATCGAAAGCCTGTTCACGGCTGCGCTGATAGGCGCCGAAGGACAGGTCACCGATGATCATCGCCTGCTTGGACCCGCGTGCCACGCAACGGGTGTGGTAGACCATGTCGTCGATGGAAACGGGCAGCGTGGAGTCGTGACCTTGCACGACCATGCCGAGGGAGTCTCCGACCAGCAGCATCTCGACACCGGCGGCATCGCAGACGGCGGCGAAACTGGCGTCGTAGCAGGACAGCATCGTGATCTTCTCGCCGGCGGCGGCGAGCTTGCGCAACGTGGACAACGAGTGAGCCATGAGAGGGTATCTCCGTGAGCGGCGGCGCCATGCCTTGTGAGCCGGGCAACCTGGGGTTGGCAGCCGGTCCTGAAAGGTGAATCCAGCCCGGCGCGCGGAGTATACCCGCGTCGTCGCGGGACGCTCCGCGCGCCCCGCCGGGAGCGCCCGCGGGTTCGGACCGCTACTCGAAGACGTGCAGTGCCGTCCGGTTGCGGGCGATGAAGTCCCAGTCGTACTGCACCCCCAGCCCCGGGCCGTCCGGCACCCCGACACAGCCGTCCGCACCGACGCAGTCGAGCTGATCGCTGTAGCCGCAGAGGTAGACCGGCGGCACGGCGTTCGGCATGTCGGGACCGACGAGCGCCACTTCGTAGTAGTTGCTGTTCCGCATGGCCGACATGCAATGGCGGTGTGCCGGGCCGCAGGCGTGCACCTCGCAGTCGACGCCGAAGCCCTCGGCCACGTGGGCGATCTTCATGCAGCCGGTGATTCCCATGTCGTACTCGGGATCCACACGCAGGAGATCCGTCCCTTCCGCGATGAGAAAGTCGGCCTTGGGCTCGACGCCGCGCACGTGCTCCGTCTGGAGGATCGGCGTCTTCAGGAACTGGCGCAGCTTGCGATGGGCGTAGGCGGATACGCCGCTGTCCCGGAACGGGTCCTCATACCAGAAGTAGCCGGCCTCGTCGCAGGCGCGCCCGACATACAGCGCATCAGCGAACGTGCGGAGCTCACAGGCTGGGTCCAGCATCAGTTCCATGCCGGCACCCACCCGGGCGCGGACGAAGAGGACGTTCTCGGCTTCCTCGCGCTTGTTGCCTTCGTTCCAGCCGTGGATCTTGAAGGCGCGGTAGCCCATGTCGTAGCAGGCCATCGCGAAATCGCCGAAGGCCTCCTTGCTGTTGAGTCCTGCCTCCCCGCGGGAAGCGTGATAGGTCGAGGCATACGCAGGAAGACGCTTGCGATAGCCGCCGAGAAGTTCGCCGACGGAGGCGCCGTACTTCTTGCCGGCCAGGTCCCAGAGGGCGATGTCGAGCGGGCCGTGGCCCATGTGGTCGAACTGGCGCGCCTGACGCTTCAGGTCGTCGTAGATGCCTTCGCGCTCTTCGGCCTCACGCCCGATGAGATACGGCGCCAGCATCAGCGTGGAACCGAGAGCCGCAGACGAGCCGACCCAGTGGGTGACGTACTCGCCGCGCAGGCCGTTGCCGGTCGAGATGGTGACGGCGTACTTGGACAAACGGGTGCTGCCCCCCTTCCCGTAGTGGAGCGCGCCGACACCGCCGCCACCGGCTTGCACGAGGTTCTTCGCGTCGAACTGGAACACATGCACTTCCACACGAGTGATCCGGCTCAT
>CAZEDA010000612.1:0-2303 GCA_964510915.1 uncultured Rhodocyclaceae bacterium
GTCGAGGGGCGAGTGCCTCGATAAGGAAGGGCCGGACTGCCGTCGAGCACGACTCGGATCAGCGGTGCAGGTGACAGAAGACCACGTGCTTGCGCGGGCCGTGCTCCGTCGCGGCGGGCGCGGTGGTCCGGCAGATCTCCGTGGCGTGGGGACACCGCGGATGGAAGGCGCAGCCCGACGGCGGACTTTCGGGGTCGGGCATGTCGCCGCCGGCCGGCGGCGCCTCGGCGGTGCTTCCCGGCACCATCCGTGGAATGGCGGCGAGCAGTGATCGCGTGTACGGATGCTTCGGGTCGGCGTAGAGATCCTCCGCCGCGCCCATCTCCACGATGCGTCCGAGATACATCACCGCGACCGTGTCGGCGATGTACTTCACCACGGCCAGGTTGTGCGAGATGAAGAGGTAGGTGAGTCCGCGGTCACGCTTGAGGGCATTCAGCAGATTCAGTATCTGCGACTGGATCGACACATCCAGCGCGGATACCGGCTCGTCCGCCACGATGAACTCGGGGTGCAGCGCCAGCGCACGCGCGATGCAGATCCGCTGTCGCTGGCCGCCGGAGAATTCGTGCGGATAGCGACGCGCTGCCTCAGGCGGCAGCCCCACGGTATCCAGCAGGCGCGACACTTCCGAAGCCCGCTCTGCCGCCGTCCCGATGCCGTGGATCACCATCGGTTCCGCGATCAGCGACGCCACCGTCATCCTCGGGTCCAGCGAGGCATACGGGTCCTGGAAGATCATCTGCATGTGGCGCCGCATCTGGCGCAGCGCCTCGGTCGGGAGGATGGTGAGTTCCTTGCCCAGCAGGCGGACGCTGCCGGAGGTCGGCGGCAGCAATTGCAGGATGGTGCGGCCCAGCGTGGATTTGCCACAGCCGGACTCTCCCACGATGCCCAGCGTCTCGCCTCGGCGTTGCACGAAGCTCACGGAATTCACGGCGTGCAGCACGCCGCGCCCGCCCTTCAGCGGGAAATCCTTCACCAGCGAATCCACTTCCAGCAGGGGCAGGCCGTCGCTCATGTCACGGGATGGAAGCAGGCGAGTGACCGGCCGTCTTCTTCGATCAGCGCGGGGGATTCCTCGCGGCAGCGGGTGGACGCTCGTTCGCAGCGCGGCGCGAAGCTGCAGCCGGTGCCGCGCTGACCGGGAGACGGGACCATGCCCTCGATGGTCGCGAGCAGCTGATCCTTCGGCGATTCGAGCGTGGGGGTCGAAGCCAGCAGGGCTCGGGTGTAGGGGTGCCGGGGCGCGCGGAACAGCTCGCTCACCCGTGCCGACTCGACGATGCGGCCGGCGTACATCACGGCGACGCGGTCGCAGAACTGCGCCACCACGCCGAGATCATGCGTCACGAACACGATGCCCATCCCGAACTCGTCCCGCAGTTCCCTCAGCAGCGTAAGGATCTGCGCCTGCAGCGTGACGTCGAGCGCGGTGGTGGGTTCGTCGGCGATCAGCAGTTCGGGGCGCAGCATCAGCGCCATCGCGATCAGGACACGCTGACGCAACCCGCCGGACAGTTCGTGCGGATACTGCTGGAGCCGGCGCTGCGGCGCATTGATGCCGACTCTCGCCAGCATCGCCAGGACACGCTCTTCGCGTTCGGCGGCACTCGCGCGGGTGTGGGTCGCCAGCGTTTCGCGCAGCTGGCTGCCGATGCTGAACACCGGGTTCAGGCTCGTCATCGGGTCCTGGAACACCACGCCGATGCGGCTGCCCCAGAGACTCCGCAGCGCCTTGGCGTCGAGGTCCATCAGGTTGGTGTCGCCGAGCCAGGCAGCGCCGGTGTCAACGTGACTCGGCGGCGATGGCTGCAGGCGGACCGACGACAGCACCGTGACGGACTTGCCGCAGCCCGATTCGCCGACGAGACCCAGCGTCTCGCCGCGGTCCACCGCGAACGAAACGCCATCGACGACGCGGACACGCTTGCCCGCGCCGCCGAAGCTCACGGCGAGATTGTCGACTCGAAAGACAGTCATGGCAGCTGGCAGGGCACCCGGGCGCAGCGTCCGCTACGCCCGGGTGCCCTGCGCCTCGAGGACTCAGTTGCCCGACAGGTGGATGTAGTCGTAGTTGATGGGGATGCGCACCGGATCGACATAGTAGGCATCGTTCCCGCCGAGACGCTTCGAGTGCATGATGAAGCGCTGCTCGTTGAAGATCGGCACCCACGGCGCGTCCTTCATGATGTCGGTGAAGATGCCGCGCCACATCTCTTCGCGTTCCGCTGCCTTGGACGGGTCCGACAGCGCATCGGCCTTCGCGGCGCGCTCGTCGAGTTCCTTGTTGCAGTACCACG
>CAZEDA010000613.1:0-2302 GCA_964510915.1 uncultured Rhodocyclaceae bacterium
GGGCAGCATCGGGCGCTCGACGCTCGACGTGATCGCGCGCCATCCCGACCGCTATCGCGCCGTCGCGCTTTCTGCGCGTCGGGACGTCGATACCTTGTTCGAGCAGTGCGTCGCGCACCGTCCGCGATACGCCGCCATGCTGGAGCCGGACGCGGCCGCAGCGCTGCAGGTGCGCCTCAAGCATGCCGGTGTCCGGTGTGAAGTGCTCGCGGGCGAAGAGGGCCTCTGCGCGGTTGCCTCGGCGAGCGATGCCGATTCCGTCATGGCTGCCATCGTCGGTGCCGCAGGCCTCGAGCCGACGCTGCGTGCGGTGCGTGCCGGGCGCCGCGTCCTGCTCGCCAACAAGGAAGCCCTCGTGATGGCGGGCGCGCTCTTCATGGAAGCCGTGCAGCGTCACGGCGCCGAGCTGCTCCCCATCGACAGCGAGCACAACGCGATCTTCCAGTGCCTGCCGCGCGGCTTCGAGCGCGGGCTCGCGCACGGCGGTGTCCGGCGGATCCTGCTCACCGCCTCCGGCGGACCGTTCCGCACGGTCCCCATCGAGCGGCTTGCCACGGTCACGCCGGACGAAGCCTGCGCGCATCCCAACTGGGTGATGGGCCGCAAGATCTCCGTCGATTCCGCCACGATGATGAACAAGGGGCTCGAAGTGATCGAGGCCCACTGGCTCTTCGGTCTGCCGCGCTCGCGCATCGACGTGGTGATCCATCCGCAGAGCGTGATCCACTCGATGGTGGAGTACGAGGACGGCTCGGTGCTGGCGCAGCTGGGCAACCCCGACATGCGCACACCCATCGCCCACGCGCTGGCGTATCCCGATCGCGTGGACGCGGGCGTCGCTCGCCTCGATCTCACGCAGATGGCGGCGCTGTCGTTCGAAGCGCCGGATCTCGATCGCTTCCCCTGCCTGGGTCTCGCGTTCCGGGCGCTGGAGCAGGGCGGGGCGGCGCCCATCGCGCTCAACGCCGCGAACGAATGCGCGGTCGAACGCTTCCTCGAGGGCGGGGTCCCATTTCACAGGATTGCCGGTGTCGTCGAGTCCGTTCTCGAGTCCGTCCGCGGCGCACCGCCGGACACCCTCGAAGGCGTGGCCGAGGCCGATCGCGAGGCACGACGCATCGCCGGCGAAGTACTGAAACGGTTCGCATGACACCTGCCCCGCAGAGTGCCGGCGCACCCCTGTTCCGGAGTCGAAGATGAGCTTTCTCACGACGGTGGTCGCCTTTCTCCTCGCGCTGGGGATCCTGATCGTCTTCCACGAGTTCGGTCACTACCTCGTCGCGCGCCTGTGCGGTGTGAAGGTGCTGCGCTTCTCCGTGGGTTTCGGCAAACCGCTCTGGAGCCGCCGGATGGGCAGGGACGGTACCGAGTGGGCCCTCGGCACCTTTCCGCTTGGCGGCTACGTGAAGATGGTGGACGAGCGCGAAGGCCCCGTTGCGCCGCAGGATCGCGATCGCGCCTTCAACCGCCAGACCGTGTGGCGCCGTATCGCCATCGTGGCTGCCGGCCCCATCGCCAATTTCCTCCTGGCGATCCTGCTGTACTGGGTCCTGTTCGTTCACGGCGTCCCGGGTGTCCGGCCGGCCGTGGACACGCCCGCGACGGGAACGCCGGCTGCGTTCGCGCAGTTCGAGCCCGGCGACCTCATCCGCAGCGTCGACGGCAAGCCCGTCCGCACCTGGCAGGAACTGCGCTGGGCGCTGCTGGAGCACGCCGTCGAACGGCACACGGTCACGGTGGAAGTGGAGTCCCTGGCCGGCAGCATCCAGTCGCGGCGTCTGGACCTCGGTTCCCTCGACACCGACTCCCTGGACGCCGATTTCCTCAAGGCGCTCGGCATCATCCAGTTCCAGCCGCCGCTGCCCCCGGTCATCGGGACCGTGGTGTCGGGCGGTGCGGGGCAGGCGGGAGGGATCCGCGAGGGCGACGAGATCATCGGCGTGAATGACATCGCCATCGAGCGCTGGGACCAGCTCGTGCGGGAAGTGCGCAGCCGTCCCGGGCAGGCGCTTCGGGTCACGGTGCTGCGGGACGGTGCCGAGGTGCCTCTCACCGTGACACCCAACGCCGAGCGCGAGGGCGAGCGGGAGGTCGGCAAGCTCGGCATCGGCCCGAAGCCCGATCAGGCCGCGATGGCGCGTTATCTCACCGAAGTGAAGTACCCGGCGGGCGAGGCGGTGTGGCAGGCCGTGCGCAAGACCTGGGATGCCTCCATCTTCACGCTGGAGATGATGGGGAAGATGGTGATGGGCAAGGTGTCCATCAAGAATCTGAGCGGACCGCTCACCATCGCCGACTACGC
>CAZEDA010000614.1:0-2299 GCA_964510915.1 uncultured Rhodocyclaceae bacterium
AAGCTGATCGTCGACCTCATCTACGAGGGCGGCATCGCCAACATGCGCTACTCCATCTCGAACAACGCCGAGTACGGTGACTTCACGCGCGGTCCGCGCATCATCACCGACGAGACGAAGGCCGAGATGCGTCGCATCCTCAAGGAAATCCAGACGGGGCAGTACGCCCAGGAGTTCCTGCTCGAGAACCAGACCGGCGCCACCAAGCTGAACGCCATGCGCCGCATCGGTCGCGAACACCAGATCGAGACGGTCGGTGCGAAGCTCCGCGACATGATGCCCTGGATCAAGAAGAACCGTCTGGTCGACACTTCCAAGAACTGATGACCGGCCCGAAGAGGGTGTCGGGGATCGTCGGCTGAGGCGCTGCCGGTCATGGCCTCCGCCCCTTATCCCCACCCGCTGATCGCCAAGGAAGGCTGGCCCTTCCTGGCGATCGCGGTCGCCGTTGCGCTGCTGATCACCTGGATCGGCGGCTGGTGGTCGCTGCCGTTCTGGGTGATCGCCGTCTTCGTTCTCCAGTTCTTCCGTGATCCGCCCAGACCCATTCCGCAGGGAGCCAACGCGGTGCTGTCGCCCGCCGACGGCCGCGTGGTGGTGGTCGGCAAGGCGCGCGACCCGTACCTGGGGCGCGAAGCACTGAAGATCAGCGTCTTCATGAACGTGTTCAACGTGCACTCGAACCGCAGTCCTGTGGACGGCGAGATCCTCGCGGCCTGGTACAACGCCGGCAGTTTCGTGAATGCCGCGCTCGACAAGGCGTCCGTGGAGAACGAGCGCAATGCGCTCCACCTCAGGACCGCCGTCGGCCAGGACATCACCTGCGTGCAGGTGGCCGGCCTCATCGCAAGGCGTATCCTCTGCTACGTGAAGAAGGGCGACCGTCTCTCCCGCGGGCAGCGGTACGGGTTCATCCGGTTCGGCTCCCGGGTCGACCTCTATCTGCCCCTGGACGCCCGTCCCATCGCGCAGGTGGGCGACAAGGTTTACGCATCGGCCACGGTCGTGGCAGAGTTGTCCTGAGCGTGCTTCCGCTCCGGCGGGGATCTCCGGTCCCGCCTGGGCCCGCTTCCGGGGTTGTTCCTCCGCTGTCTTCTGAGGCTGTCCGTGATGGAAGACCGTAGTGCTCGAGGGCGCTGGCTCGCCCGCCGCAAGTTCCGACCGGGCATCTTCTGGCTGCCCAACGCCATCACCACCGCTGCGCTGTTCGCCGGCTTCTATGCCATTGTCCAGGCGATGAACGGGCGGTTCGGCGCCGCGGCCGCCGCGATCTTCGTGGCCATGGTCTTTGACGGACTGGATGGCCGGGTGGCCCGCCTGACCCGCACGCAGAGCGCGTTCGGGGCCGAATTCGACTCCCTTTCCGACATGGTGGCCTTCGGTGCGGCGCCCGCACTGGTCACCTACGAGTGGTCCCTGCGCGTGCTCGGCAAGTACGGCTGGGTCTGCGCGTTCGCCTACTGCGCCTGTGCGGCGCTGCGGCTTGCCCGCTTCAACACGAACATCGGCACTGTCGACAAACGCTATTTCCAGGGGCTGCCCAGCCCGGCGGCCGCGGCGCTCGTGGCCGGATTCGTCTGGGCCATGGTCACGTTCGAGTACCCGGGTCCCGATGTCGCCCTGTATGCCGCTGCCATCACGGTGGTCGCCGCCTTCACCATGGTCAGCAACGTGAAGTACTACAGCGGCAAGGACATCAACATCCGCAAGGCGGTGCCGTTCTGGCAGATCGTGCTGGTTGCCCTGGGCGTGATGCTCGTGTTCCTGCTGTCCGACAACCTGCCGGAGATGCTCTTCACGATCGCGGCGATGTACGCGGCATCGGGCTATGTGATGTGGCTGGTGAGCGTGGTGCGCCCGTCGCCTCCCGCGCCCCCGGCGGATTCCTCCGGCCCCGGCGACTGAACGAGCTGCCGCAACCCCCGATTTCCGCAGGGGTTGCCTGCGACGGACGATCCGAATATATTCGGGCCATGAATTCCGCAGCCCAACTCCGGCAAGTCCGGCTCCTCCCCTCTGCCAGCCTCCTGCTGGCCGGGCTGCTGCTGCGCGCAAGCGCACACTAAACCTACCCCACTCCCGAGTTGTACCCGAATCCGAGCCTGCGGACTTGACCGGTCCGAGGTTCCCTCGTAGTTTTCCGCGCGCGTCCGTCGGCCACTGGGCCAGCGATGCCGTGAGACCGACCAGGAGAGCACCATGACCACCGACCGACTCATCATTTTCGATACGACGCTCCGCGACGGCGAGCAGAGCCCCGGCGCTTCCATGACCCGCGAGGAGAAGCTGCGCATCGCCC
>CAZEDA010000615.1:0-2293 GCA_964510915.1 uncultured Rhodocyclaceae bacterium
CCACCGGGGAGTTCGATTCTGAGGGGACGGGCCATGGGGGAATGCTACGCCAGAGAGTGATGGTTGGAAAGACCTGACCCCTGATTTCCCGTGCCCCCCGCGCTCCCGCACGGCCGTAGCGCACGCCTCGCCCCATTCTTGCAAGATCCGAAACAGTGACTTTGCGCTCGCGGGCATTCCCCGGCAGAGCCATCCGGGCCACAGTGGCGGCCACGCAGCGCACGTTCAGCGCCGCAGCCCCACGGAGCCCGCCATGCCCCACGCCTTCGCAGAGATCGCCTTCACGCCTTCGGTCAGAGCCGCGCAGCAGCGCGACGGCAGCCGCGCTGGCTATGCGCGGAGCTTCGAGAGCAACGCAGAAGTCGTCAACGACCGCCTGGGCGAAGCCGAGGCCGAGTTCATCGCCGCGCAGCGCAGCTTCTACATGGCCACCGTCTCCGAGACGGGCTGGCCTTATCTGCAACACCGAGGCGGTCCGCGCGGCTTCCTCAAGGTGCTCGATGCCAAGACCCTGGGCTTTGCCGACTACGCCGGCAACCGGCAGTTCGTGAGCGTCGGCAACCTGGCGGTGAACGATCGGGTTGCGATGATCCTGATGGACTACGCGCACCGCAGACGTCTCAAGATCCTCGGCCGCGTGTCGGTCCGGGACCTGGAGCCGGACGACACACTGAGGAACGTGCTCGTCGACCCGGCTTACCGCGCGCGGCCCCAGCGGGCAATGATCATCACCGTCGAAGGCTTCGACTGGAACTGCCCGCAGCACATTCCCATGCGCATCGACGCCGAGGACGTGCAGCGAGCGTTGGACGAGCGGGATGCGCGCATCGCGGAGCTTGAAGCGCGGCTGGCCCGCCACCCCGCGGAGCCGCCCATTCCGGGCTGACGCTGGCGGCCGTCCCGCGGGCGCGCACTACGGCCGCGCGAGGGCGAAGTGCTATCGTTCTGCTAGGCGCCGGGCTGGCGGCGACAGCCGGCCCCGTAGACACCTACGGCGATGGCCCAATGATTTCCGACCGCGGACACAACCTTGAACTTGACTCACTGGAACGCCGACTTCGACCAACGCGTGGTGGTCCCGCCCGCCAGCGCGGCTGGCTGGCAGCCGTCGCCGGAGCCCGGCGTGCACCGCCACCGGCTGGACCGCATCGGCGACGAAGTGGCCCGGGCGACCAGCATCGTCCGCTACGACGGCGGCTCGCGCTTCGCGCGCCATGTGCATGGCGGCGGGGAGGAGTTCCTGGTGCTCGATGGCACGTTCAGCGACGAACATGGCGACTACCCGGCGGGCACCTACGTGCGCAATCCGCCCGGCACATCGCACGCGCCGTTCTCGCGCGAGGGATGCACGCTGTTCGTCAAGCTGTGGCAGTTTGCCGAGGGCGACGACGAGCCGGTGCGCGTGGACACCACGCGGGCGGAATGGCACCAGGGCCTGGTGCCGGGGCTGGCCGTGCTGCCATTGCACGAGTTCGACGGCGTCAACACGGCACTGGTGCGCTGGGCGCCGGACACCCACTTCAACACCCACACCCATCCCGGCGGGGAAGAGATCCTGGTGCTCGAAGGCCTGTTCCGGGACGAACAGGGCGAGTACCCGGCCGGCACCTGGTTGCGCAGCCCGCGCTGGAGTCGGCATACGCCGTTCACCGGCAGCGAAGGGGCGCTGATCTACGTGAAGGTGGGGCACCTCGGGGCGCAGTTTCTTCAGCTGCCGAAGGAGAGCTGAGGCGCGTTGAACTGGCCTGAACTTCAGCGCAACGCGGGGTCGCTGCGGAGCCGGTCCACCGCCAGGTCGACGAAGGCGCGGACCTTCTGCGTCGCGCGCCGCCCCTCATGGTGGACGACGTGCACCGGTAGCGGCGCCCCTTCGAAATCCTCGAGCAGGATTTGCAGCGCGCCGCTGCGGACGTGCGCGGCCACCTGGTAGCTCAGCAACCGCGCAATGCCCAGGCCGGCCGCGGCGGCGGCAATCGCCGAGTCGTTGGTCGTCGTACGCATGCGCGGTTGCAGGCGCTGCAGCAACGGTTTGCCGTCGTCGTTGAAGCGCCACTCCGACACCGGGTTGACCCCAGCAGCCGAGATGATGCTGTGCTCGACCAGATCCTCGGGGCGCCGTGGCGTGCCGCGCGCCTCGAGGTAGGCCGGCGCAGCGACCAGTACGCGGCGAACGCGCCCGACGCGAGTCGCCTGCAAAGAGGAGTCCGGGAGCTCGCCGATGCGCACGGCAACGTCGATGCCTTCCTCGACGAAGCTGACCACGCGGTCGAGGAACAGGCACTGTGCGTCAACC
>CAZEDA010000616.1:0-2287 GCA_964510915.1 uncultured Rhodocyclaceae bacterium
TCACGAACTTCGCCGCGAACGCGCGGGCTTCGGTGGCGAGCGGCGCATCGAGCCGCGCCATCACTTCCGAGGCGATGGGGTCCGGCACGCCGCCGTAGAAGGCCTCCGCCATGCCGCCCGTGATGCAGGCTAGCGTGTCTGCATCCCCGCCCAGCGACACCGCGTTGCGGATGGCGTCCTCGAAATCGACAGACTCCAGGAACGCCACGACCGCCGCAGGTACGGTTCCCTCGCAGGTCACGTCGAAGGACGCGGTTTCCCGCAGCGTCTCCATCGATGCGGAACAGTCGTACCCGAATCGTTCTTCCATCGCGGTACGGATCTCCGCCTTGCTCGCCCCCGTCCGCCCGAGGAACACGGCGCAGGCCACGGCCTGCGCGCCCTTGATGCCCTCCGGGTGGTCGTGCGTCACCGACGCGCTGCGCGCGGCCTCGGCTAGAACCTCGTCGAGATCGTCGAACGCCCAGCCCACCGCCGCCACGCGCATGGCGGAGCCGTTGCCGTAACTGTTGTAGGGCCTGGGGTCGGGATCGAACAGCCAGCGGCGGAACAGGCCGCCGTAGCCGGCATGGGGATAGGCGCGACCCCAGCGACGCAACTCCGCGCCGTAGTCGAGCCCGTGCAGCAGCGTGGAGGCCACCGCCACCGACATCACCGTGTCGTCGGTGAAGCGCGACGCGCGCACGAACAGGGGAAAGGTCTTCGGCTGCGCGTCGGCACCTTCGTGCACGGAACCGATCACGTCACCGGCGATGGCGCCGAGCATGGCGGCGGCTGGGCGGGACGTGATGTCCCGCCCGGACGGGATTACGCGAGGTCCGTCGACTGGATGCGGCGCACGCCCTTGGCGACCATCTCCTTCCAGGCGGCTTCGAGACCCGTGCCGCCGAGGTTGATGCCGCGGCAGGCATCTTCGATCACGGCGGCCTTGAAGCCCGCCGCCCGCGCATCGATGGCGCTCCAGCCGACGCAGAAGTCGGTGGCGAGTCCGGCGAGGAAACAGCGCTTGATGCCGCGCTGGCGCAGGTAGCCGGTGAGACCCGTGGGCGTCTTCTTGTCGGCCTCGAGGAAGGTCGAGTAGCTGTCCACGTCACGGTGGTAGCCCTTGCGGATCACGAGCGTGGCGTGCGGGATGTCGAGCCCCGGCGCGAACTCCGCACCCTCGGTGCCCTGCACGCAGTGGTCGGGCCACAGAACCTGCGTGCCGTACGCCACCTGGATGGTCTCGAAGGGCTTCTTGCCATCGTGCTGGGACGCGAACGACACGTGATCGGCCGTGTGCCAGTCCTGCGTCATCACGACGTTGGCGAACTTCTTCGCGAGGCTGTTGATGAGGGGGACGATCTCATCGCCCTTCTCGACTGCGAGGGAGCCGCCGGGAATGAAGCACTTCTGCACGTCGACGACGATGAACACGTCCTTGTCGGTCGGGGTGTACTTGCCCTGGGCGATGGCCTCCGCCAGCCAGCCTGCACTGCCGGCGGTGGCGGCCGCCCCGGCAGCCAGCTTGAGGAAACGGCGACGATCGTGTTCGTGCATGGCTCTCTCCTTGGAAATGTCCTGGTGCGGCCGCGGCGACCGGCACAGCTTCGCCGATTGTGTGCCTCCGGGAACTACCCTGCAACGGGCGCGCCGGCGGACCGGAGCGCTTCCGTTGCGATCTGATCCAGCGTGCCGTCCGGCGCCAGCACGACGCGGAAGCGCTCGCGTGCCTCGGCATCCGTGTAGTAGCCGCGCTGGACGTCCCGGGCAACGCTGAGCGGGTCACGCCGCACAGGATCGCCATAGCCGCCACCGCCGGGCGTCGACACCGTGACGACATCGCCCGGACGCAGCGCGATGTCCTGATCCTTCGAGAGGTGCGGCGGCGTGTAGTCGGCGTCGCCCACACGCACGTGGACGCGGTTCATGCCGCCATCGTCGCCCCCGAGCGCGCCGCGCGGTCCGAAGCGCCCGTGGTCCATGACCATCGAAGCGCGCGCCTCCCCGCGTCGCAGTCGCACCGAGTACGTGACGCCGAAGCCACCGCGATGCTCGCCTGCACCGCCCGAACCTTCGTGGAGGGCGAACTGCTCGAAGAGCACCGGATAGCGCTGCTCCATGATCTCGATCGGCGTGGTCTTGGAGATGCCGATGGTGGAGCAGCCGTTGGAAATGCCGTCCCCCTGCGGAGACCCGCCGTAACCGCCTCCGGAGATCACGTACATCACGTACGGGCGGCCGGTCTGCGGATCGTTGCCGCCCAGCGCGAAGTTGCCCGACGTGCCCGCGGGCGCGGCGAACAGCC
>CAZEDA010000617.1:0-2285 GCA_964510915.1 uncultured Rhodocyclaceae bacterium
CGGGCACTCGCCCTTGATGAAGCGGTCCGGCAGGAACATCGACTTCACCGGGTCGTAGAACTGTTCGACCGATCGGACGTCTATCAGACCCCGGTCGCGCAGCTTGCGGTAGATGTCCTCGGAGAGCGTGCGGGTCTCGTCGGCGTGGGTGGAGTAGTAGTTGTCGAAAGCCACCAGGAAGCCGTCGAAGTCCCGCTTGTGTTCGGCCCAGACCCGGTCGATGAGAGCTTCGGCCGTGATGCCTTCCTTCTCGGCGCGCAGCATGATGGCCGTGCCGTGGGTGTCGTCCGCGCAGACGTAGTGGACCTCGTGCCCGCGCATCTTCTGGAAGCGGACCCAGATATCGGTCTGGATGTACTCCACCAGATGGCCGAAGTGGATGCTGCCGTTGGCATAGGGCAGGGCGGAGGTGACGAGAAGACGGCGGGGCATGGGACGGAAGCTCTGCGGGAAAGGCTGGGATTGTATCAAAGTGTGTACAATCCCGGTGTCCGAAATTCAAGATAAATCATAGAGGTAGGTAACAATGCCGACAGTCGACACCGTGCGTGGGGCACTCTCCACCCTGATCGATCCGTGGACCGGAAAGGACTATGTCACCGGCAAGGAAGCCCGGAACATCCAGGTGGATGGCGCCGACGTCTCAGTGGAGATCGTCCTCGGGTACCCGGCCAGGAGCGTGCTCGAGCAGGTGCGTGCGCAAGTGAGCGATGCCCTGCAGGCGTTGCCGGGCGTGGGCAAGGTCACGGTGGCGGTGTCCTCGAAGATCGCGGCCCATCAGGCCCTCCGCGGCGCTCAGCGCGTGGAAGGCGTGCGCAACATCGTGGCCGTGGCCTCCGGCAAGGGCGGCGTCGGCAAGTCCACCGTGGCGGCGAATCTGGCTCTCGCGCTCGCCCAGGAAGGCGCCCGGGTGGGCGTGCTGGATGCCGACATCTACGGTCCGTCCCAGCCGATGATGCTGGGCATGGCCGGCAAGCCCCGCGTCTCGGAGGAAGGCGACAAGCGCAAGCTCCTGCCGCTGGAGAATCACGGCATCCAGGGCATCTCCATCGGCATGCTCATCGATCCCGACCAGGCGGTCGCGTGGCGCGGCCCCATGGCCACGGGCGCCCTGGAGCAGCTGCTGCGGGACACCAAATGGGACGACCTCGACTATCTGATCGTCGACATGCCGCCGGGCACGGGCGACATCCAGCTCACGCTCGCCCAGAAGGTCCCGGTGACCGGCGCCGTGATCGTCACGACGCCCCAGGACATCGCCCTGCTGGACGCCCGCAAGGGCCTCAAGATGTTCGAGAAGGTGAGCGTGCCCATCCTGGGCATCGTCGAGAACATGGGGCTGCACGTGTGCTCCAACTGCGGCCACGAGGAGCACGTGTTCGGGGCGGGCGGCGGCGAACGCATGGCAAAGGAATACGGCGTGGGCCTGCTGGGCACCCTGCCGCTGGACATCCGCATCCGCGAACAGGCGGATTCCGGCACGCCCACGGTCGTGGCCGACCCCTCGTCCCGCGTTGCCGGGCTGTACCGGGACATCGCCCGCCGGGTGGCGGTGAAGGTCGCCGAACTCGCCAAGGACTCCAGCACCGTTTTCCCGAAGATCGTCATACAGAACACGTGACGGCGACGGGCTTTCACGGGGCTATACTGCGCCACCTTTTTCATGCCCGGCGGGCCTTTGCGGCCCCCGGCACCCTGCCCGTGGATCGCCGATGAGCATCAAGTCCGACCGCTGGATCCGCCGCATGGCGGAAGAGCACCGCATGATCGAGCCGTTCGAGCCCCGCCAGATCAAGGAGGTGAACGGCCAGCGCGTGGTGTCCTTCGGCACCTCCAGCTACGGCTACGACATCCGCTGCTCCGAGGAATTCAAGCTCTTCACGAACCTGAACTCCACCATCGTCGACCCGAAGAACTTCGATCCGAAGTCCTTCGTGGACGTGAAGGGCGAGTACTGCATCATCCCGCCCAACTCGTTCGCCCTGGCGCGCACGGTCGAGTACTTCCGCATTCCGCGCAACGTGCTCACGGTGTGCCTCGGCAAGTCCACCTATGCGCGCTGCGGCATCATCGTCAACGTCACGCCGTTCGAGCCCGAGTGGGAAGGCTTCGTGACGCTGGAGTTCTCCAACACCACGCCGCTGCCCGCGAAGATCTACGCGAACGAAGGCGTGGCCCAGGTGCTGTTCTTCGAATGCGACCCGGACGACGTGTGCGAGACCTCGTACCGTGACCGTGGCGGCAAGTACCAGGGTCAGAGCGGTGTCACCCTGCCAAAAATCTAG
>CAZEDA010000618.1:0-2278 GCA_964510915.1 uncultured Rhodocyclaceae bacterium
ACGACGATGCTGCCCTTCAGCAGCAGCCGCTCCAGGATCATCTTGATGTCGAACTTTTCGTACTTCGCGTCGCGCACGCCCAGGGCGACGTTTTCGAAGTCGCAGAACAGCGCCATGCTTGTGGTTTCTTGAGCCATGCTCCCTCTCTCAGGTGGTGGCCAGACGGCGGGCCGTGCGTTGGCCTACGCCGACGGCGGTGATCAGGGCCGCAGCCTGGAACACGCCGACCAGCACGAACACCCAGCCGGGATGGTGGGCGTCCATCAGCGCGCCGAACAGGAAGGGCGCGACCGATATGCCGATGTCCAGGCCGGAGTAGACCACGCCGTAGACCCGGCCGGTGGCATTGCGTGGTGCGGCGGCACGGACCAGCAGGTCCCGCGAGGGCCCGGCGACCCCGGACGAGAAGCCCATGACCGCGATCGGCAGCCAGACGAGCATGCCGGGGGTGAGGCCCGCGCCCAGCGCCACGGCACAGCCGGCGCCGATCAGGAAGGCGACGGCGATGACCCGCTCGTGGTGCTGCGAGCGCGCCGCGATGAAGCCGCCGATGATCATGCCGGCGGCGCTGAAGATCATGAACACCGTGATCGCAGCGCTCGCGACGGTCAGCGGGGTTTCGTACAACTCGTGCAGCGCGGCCGGGGCGAACACCTGCACGCCCGACAGCGACATCGCCGTGATCATGAAAAAGGCGAAGCACATCCAGACCGCGGGCAGCCGCATGAATCCGAGGGCGTGCTCGACCTTGGCGGCGGACTGACGGGCGGTGTGGGCTGCACGCTCGGCCTTCGTCATCGGATCCAGGATCTTCCGGCGTGCGATCAGCACTCCCAGCACTACACAGGGGATTACTGCGGCGCAGTAGAGCGCGGTGCGCCAGTCGAACGCGGTCGTGATGCCCACGAGGAACAGCGGTGCCGTTGCCCACCCCGCGTTGCCGGCAATGCCGTGCATGCTGAACGCGTGCGCCACCCGGCCGGGGCTCACCCGCCGGTTGAGCAGCGTGAAGTCAGCGGGGTGGAACACGGAGTTGCCGAGCCCGGCGACGGCAGCGCCTGCCAGAAGCATCGGATAGCTGCCCGCGTTGGCCAGCACCAGGGCGGACAGCCCGCAGCAGCCGACGCCCGCCAGCAGCACCGGATACGCGCCCACGCGGTCCACCACGAAGCCGGCCAGGGCCTGGCCCGTGCCCGACACGATGAAGAACACGGTCATGACGAACCCGAGCTCCGCATAGGAGAGCCCGAACTCGACCTTGAGCCACGGGAACAGCGGCGCGAGGATCAGGTGGAAGAAGTGGGAGGTGGCGTGTGCCGCCCCGACGAGGCCGATCACCTGGGTGTCGTGCCGGAAGGCGTCGGGGGCGGATGCGACGGACGATGTCATGGAGCGCAGCCGACAGCAAAGCGCCCGAGTATACGCCCGGGGGCTGTGCTGCCCCACGACAGTGCCAGCGGCGGTCGTCGTGCACTGCCTGGCGTCGCTGCTGCCGCGGGGCGGAGTTACAGGGGCGGGCAATCGAACGGGAAGAGGCGCCGGCCGAACGCCCGCCGCGCTTGCGGAACGATGTCTGCTTAGGAAAACTTGATCTCGATCCCTCGAAGAAACGAATTTACTTCCCAAGAGGGGAGCGACAGACTTTCGTCCAGAGTCGCTCAGGGTTGTCGGCCATTGGTCGGCCCCATCGCGACGAGTCCTCAACCGCCGGCGGAGCCCGGCCCCGGAGCAACCCATGAGTCCTGTCGCTGTCCGTGAACGTCTGGTTGCCGCTGCGCCGCCCGGGGTTGCCGCCGCCCGCCCCGTCTCCAAGGATGAGTTCGTCGGCGCCATGGGTCGCGCCGTCAACGGCGTGTGGATCCTTTCCACCGACGGCTCCCGTGGCCGCATTGCGCTCACCGTGAGTGCGGTCTCTTCCGTGTCCGCCGAACCGCCCCTCATGCTGGTCTGCGTCAACCGCAAGAGTCAGGCGCGGGATGCTGTCCTGGAGTCCGGCGTGTTCGGCCTGAGCCTGCTGGCCGACGAACAGTCGTCGCTCGCGGATGTATTCGCAGGCCGTCCCGCCGAGGGAGAACCCTTCGACTTCGACCGCGCCGAGTGGACCACCGCCATCACCGGGGCGCCGCTGCTGGTGCATGGGGCCGCGAGCTTCGACTGCGTGCTCACCTCCAGCGTCGAGGCTGGCACGCACACCATCTTCATCGGCTCGGTGGTTTCTGCTGCCCGCGCCGACCATTCCCCGCTCGCCCACACGGACCGCCGCTACGCCCGCGCCGTG